>JAKJFV010000050.1:0-3482 GCA_022704725.1 Spirochaetota bacterium | reverse complement strand
CAGCACCGCGGTCAGGAAAGCGCCGGCATCGCCGTTATGAATGACGGGGAAGTGGAGCAGCATAAAGGTATGGGGCTTGTTTCGGAAGTTTTTACGGCTGAAAAATTAGAAGAGATGAGAGGCCAGATTGCAGTAGGTCACGTACTGTATTCTACATGCGGTGAAGCTCATATTGAAAATGCCCAGCCCTTTGTTAATAGATTTAAACTCGGTTCCATTGCGGTTGCTCATAATGGAACTCTTGTTAATTATCTTCAGCTTAAGGAATTTTTAGAAGAAACGGGCTCTACCTTTCTTTCATCAAGCGATTCAGAAGTTATTATTAAGCTCATTGCAAAAAACTATAAAAAAGGTCTTGAAAAAGCTTTAACAGATACTATTCAGATGATAAAGGGTTCATTTGCCCTTGCTGTTATGACAGATAATTGTCTAATAGGCGCACGAGACCCTCACGGTATACGGCCTTTATGCCTTGGTAAAGTTGAGAACGGCTGGGTTTTAGCAAGCGAAAGCTGCGCCCTGGATGCAATTGGTGCAGAGCTTGTCCGCGACATACGTCCCGGCGAGATTGTCATTATTAATGATGATGGTGTGTTATCCTTTGAGTTTGGCGAACATACTGCAAAGCAGACGTGCATTTTTGAGTACGTATATTTCGCACGTCCCGACTCCATTATGGATGGAATTCCTGTCCAGGAAGCCAGACTCAGAATGGGTGCTGTTTTAGCAAGAGAGAGCGGAGTGGAAGCGGATGTTGTTATTGGCGTTCCGGATTCCGGTCTTGGCGCTGCAATGGGCTACTCAAAAGCTTCCGGTATTCCGTATGCCATGGGTATTGTTAAAAACAAATATATCGGCAGAACCTTTATTGCTCCAACTCAATCTGCCCGTGAAAAAATGGTATTCGTTAAACTGAATGCACTAAAAAGCGATGTTAACGGCAAGCGTGTAGTCATCATTGACGATTCAATTGTCCGCGGAACAACATGCCGCCGTTTAATTCAGATATTAAGGCGTGCAGGAGCAAAAGAAGTACACTTCAGGGTTTCTTCTCCTCCTGTAAAATTTCCCTGCTATTTCGGTATAGATACTCCAAGCCGAGCAGACCTCATATCGTCAGTCAGCTGCGTTGATGATGTATGCAAACAGATTGAAGCCGATTCATTAGCGTTTATCTCTATAGAAGGTATGATCGAAGCTATAAACGGTTTGGAACACACGGGCTGCACCTACTGCAGAGGCTGTTTTACCGGAGAGTATCCGGTACCGGTTCCCGGTGAATTAGCCGGAAAACGCTTATAGAGACTTGAATAGGAGAAATGAAGAAGAGAAATGAAGAAGAACGTCTTATAAAGCGCCGCTCTTCTTCATCTCAAGTTTGCGCTGCAAACTTTGGTATTATATAGTACTTTCTCTCTGCGATGCGAAAGTACTTAAAAAAAAGACAATTCGAAAACTCAAGTTTTCTCTTTGTCTTTTTATAAAGGAGAAATGAAGAAGAGCGTCTTATAAAGCGCCGCTCTTCTTCATCTCAAGTTTGCGCTGCAAACTTAGCTATTATATAGTACTTTCTCTCTGCGATGCGAAAGTACTTAAAAAAAGACAATTCGAAAACTCAAGTTTTCTCTTTGTCTTTTTCTAAAGGAGAAAAAAAATGATAGATTACAGACAATCTGGTGTAGATGTAGAAGAAGGCTACAAAGCAGTCTCTAAATATAAGGATCATGCAAAACGCACAAAAATACCTGGAGTCCTGAGCGGTCTGGGAAGTTTTGCAGGAATGTTTGAGGTGCCTGCCGGAATGAAAAACCCGGTCATGGTTTCCGGCACAGACGGTGTAGGAACTAAGCTTGATATTGCCTGTGCAATGAAAAAATATGACACGGTCGGTATTGACTGTGTTGCCATGAGTGTTAATGACATTCTTTGCACCGGCGCCCGTCCGCTTTATTTTCTTGATTACATCGCCTGCGGAAAACTTGATGCTCATATTGCTTCAGATTTTGTAAAGGGTGTTTCTGACGGCTGTATTGATTCCGGCTGTGCTCTTCTTGGTGGCGAAACAGCCGAAATGCCCGGATTTTATGACGAGGGAAAATATGATATTGCAGGCTTCGGTGTCGGTATTATTGAAAAAGACGATATTGTAAACGGCGATAAAATAACAAGCGGTGATGTCTTAATAGGTTTAGCTTCTACCGGTGTGCATTCAAACGGTTTTTCTCTGGTTAGAAAACTAGTATCAGATTATTCATCCCCATTTGCCGGAAAAACAATCGGCGATGTTTTACTAACACCAACAAAGATTTATGTTAAACCCGTTCTTGCTGTGTTGGAAAAATATAGAAAAGATGTTCACGGCATGGTTCATATAACAGGCGGCGGCTTTTACGAAAATATTCCCCGCATGTATCCGTCTGATGATGAGGGGTACATGAATCTCATTTCTGTCATTAAAAATAACTCATGGAAGGTTCCGGAGATTTTCGGAGAACTCATAAAACGCGGTGCAAACCCTGATCGAATGTATAATACCTTTAATATGGGAATCGGGTTTGTTATGGCAGTAGAAGCGTCTAAAGCAGCCGATATTATTACGGAATTGAAAAAACATAATCAGGATTCTTATGTAATTGGAAGAGTCGAAAAATCTGCTCAAAAGATTAAAGAACAGACTGATGCTGTGGTATTTGAAAACTAGGAAAGTTTTTTGACGTTACTTCCTCAGGAATTTATAAGCGAACATATTACTCCCCTGGGTTCCAGTTTTGATTCTTCATCAATGGCCAGGGGGGAACCCGGTTTGCCTGGTGTTTTTATCTGGCGGGGTAAAGAATACCGGGTAAAGACCATGATTGAAGCAAAAAAGACTCTCCGCAGCTGCAGAAACGGTTCCGGAGAACACTATATTAATAAACATTATTATGCTTTTAAAACTGAATCCGGGGAAGTTATGACTGTGTACCGGAAGCGGAGCGGTTCTAAAAAAGACTCGTGGGTTTTGTTGACCATCGAAAGGAATAAAAAAATGAATACTCCGGTTAAAACAGCGGTACTTGTTTCCGGCGGCGGAACCAATTTACAAGCGCTCATCGATTATCAAAAAGAACATATAGAGTGCCCGTATACCATTGATCTTGTCGTAAGCAGTACAAAGGATGCCTTTGCCCTGGAAAGAGCAAAAAAATCCTACATAAAGACGGAAGTGTGCAGCCCGCTCAGAGTGCTGACCGCGATGCAAAAAGGCAGGCTGTCTCCAATGCAGTTATGGAACTTTGCAAACAAGAGCAGATTGAAGTAATTGTACTTGCAGGATTTTTAACGGTTTTGTCGGGTGCCTTAGTTCACGAGTATTCAGGCAGGATCATTAATCTTCACCCGGCTCTTCTTCCTAAATTCGGCGGGGTAGGTATGTGGGGTCATCATGTTCATGAGGCTGTTCTTGCTTCCGGTGAAAACGAATCGGGATGCACTGTTCATCT
>JAKJFV010000004.1:12059-18866 GCA_022704725.1 Spirochaetota bacterium | reverse complement strand
CGGTGATAAGGCTAACAGCGTTGTTTTTGATAATACTAAGTTAAAACGGCTTGTTCCCGGTTTTTGTGCAGAAATACGGTTTGATCAGGGCGTTAAAGAGACTATTGAATACATAATGCAGCATCCTGTTCTTCAGCAAAAAGATCCTGAATTTGACCAGTGGTGCGACACGGTAATATCGGTATTGGAAGAAGCTCAAAAAACCATAACCCTGCAGAAGGATACTTGAAAATATAGGAAAACAGTACTATCGGGTTCCTTTTTCTGTACTTTATTCTTTTGACAAAATATGCTAGTGTGTATACTTGAGGTACACATATGAAGCGAGAAGATATAAAGAAAGTTTTAATTATAGGGTCAGGTCCCATAGTTATTGGACAAGCTTGCGAATTTGATTACTCAGGTACGCAGGCTTGTAAAGCATTAAGAGAACAAGGGTATAAGATTGTTTTAGTCAATTCAAACCCTGCAACTATCATGACAGATCCTGTTATGGCAGATGCCACTTACATTGAGCCCCTCAACATTGAACGTCTTGAACAAATTATTGAAAAAGAGAGACCGGATGCGCTGCTTCCAAATTTGGGAGGACAAACCGGCTTAAATCTCGCTTGTGAACTAAATAAAGCAGGAATTATTGAAAAGTATAATATAAAGGTTATCGGTGTTAATCTTGAAGCCATCGAACGCGGTGAAGACCGTGAAATATTCAAAAAAACAATGCAGCGGCTGGGAATAGATACTCCCCGTTCAGATATTGCACATACAGTAGAAGAAGCTGAAAAAATAGCAGATCAATTATCCTACCCTGTTGTTGTGCGTCCCGCGTATACCATGGGCGGTGCGGGCGGCGGACTGGTGTATAATGTCGAAGAATTACGGACAATAGCAAGCCGCGGTCTTGAACTTTCAATGACTCATCAGTGTCTTATTGAAGAATCAATTTTAGGATGGGAAGAACTTGAAGTAGAAGTTGTCCGCGACAAAAATAATCAGATGATTGCAATTTGTTTTATTGAAAATATTGATGCAGTCGGCGTGCATACCGGGGATTCATTCTGTTCAGCTCCATTTTTAACCATCGATAAAAACCTCGAAGAGGAATTAAAACGGCAGGCCTTTAAGATTGTAGAATCAATCGGGGTTATAGGCGGAACAAACGTGCAGTTTGCACACGATCCAACTACCGGCCGTGTTGTAATTATAGAAATTAATCCAAGAACATCCCGTTCATCAGCTTTGGCTTCAAAAGCAACCGGATTCCCCATCGCGCTTATATCAGCTAAACTTGCTTCGGGCTTAACACTTGACGAGCTTCCCTACTGGCGCGACGGATCCTTGGAAAAATATACTCCTTCCGGCGACTACATTGTATTAAAGTTTGCACGCTGGGCATTTGAAAAGTTTAAGGGTGTCGAAGATACTTTGGGAACACAGATGAAGGCTGTAGGCGAAGTTATGTCTATTGGAAAGACTTTTAAAGAAACCTTCCAAAAGGCTATCCGCGGTCTCGAAAACGGTAGAAGCGGCCTTGGTTTTGCCAAAGATTTTAATAAGAAAACCCTTGATGAACTGTATGATATGCTCAGAACTGCAAACAGCGAACGCTATTTCATGATGTATGAGGCAATTAGAAAGGGTGCAGATCTTAATAAGCTTTTTGATATTACCTATGTTAAAAAATACTTCCTTGAGCAGATGAAAGAGCTTGTAGATCTTGAAGAGACAATTCTAAAGACACCGGGAAGACTTCCTTCCGATGAGCTCTTGATAAAGGCTAAAAAAGACGGTTTTTCAGATAAGTATCTTGCAAAAATCCTTAACATCCGTGAAAAAGATATACGGCAAAAGCGCATTGAATTAGGCCTTATTGAAGGCTGGCATGCGGTTCCTGTATCCGGTGTTGAAAATTCCTTTTATTACTACTCAACATACAATGCCAAAGATGAATCCAAAGCTACCGACAATAAGAAAAAAATAATGATTCTCGGCGGCGGACCCAACAGAATTGGACAGGGCATAGAGTTTGACTACTGCTGCGTTCATGCAGCCTTAGCTCTTCGTGAATTGGGATACGAAACCATTATGGTTAACTGTAACCCCGAAACTGTTTCTACCGATTATGACACAAGCGACAAGCTCTATTTTGAACCGGTTACCACAGAAGATGTTCTGCAGATTTATAACAAAGAAAAACCCGAAGGTGTAATTGTACAGTTTGGAGGTCAAACGCCTCTTAATATTGCACGTGAACTTTCAGATGAGGGTGTAAAAATCCTTGGAACCAGCATTGATTCCATCGACATTGCAGAAGACAGAGATTTATTCCGCAAGATGATGGATCAGCTTGAAATTCCAATGCCCGAATCCGGTATGGCTTCAAATTATGATGAGGCATTATCAGTTGCAAATTCGATCGGATACCCGATTATGATTCGTCCTTCCTTTGTTCTCGGCGGACGCGGAATGGAGGTTATCTATGATCAGAATATGCTCAAAGAATATGTTGATAAGGCTGTAGGTGTTACACCGGACCGCCCTCTTCTTCTTGACCGCTTTTTACGTGATGCCCTCGAATGCGAGGCTGATGCCCTTGCCGACACTGAGCACGTTTTTATTCCGTCAGTTATGGAACACGTAGAGCTTGCAGGTGTTCACTCCGGCGATTCTGCCTGTGTAATTCCTCCTGTTTCAATTACTAAAGAACAGATGGAAACAATTAAGAAATACACAAAAAAGATTGCGCAAAGTCTTCATGTCTGCGGTTTAATGAATATGCAGTATGCTATTGAAAACGGTAAAGTTTATGTTCTGGAAGCGAATCCTCGCGCCAGCCGTACTGTCCCGCTCGTTTCCAAGGTCTGTAATATTCAGATGGCACGCCTTGCAACAAGGTTAATGCTTGGTGAATCGATAGAATCATTAAAACTTAAAGAAGCTGTTATTCCTCACTTTGGTGCAAAAGAAGCAGTTTTCCCCTTCGATAAATTCCCGAATGTTGATCCGGTATTAGGTCCTGAAATGCGGTCTACCGGTGAAGTTCTGGGTATGAGTGAATCTTTCGGCCTGGCTTTTTATAAGTCACAGGAAGCGGCAAACTCTTGTCTGCCCTCTGCCCCTAAAAAGGGAGAAACAGCAAAGGTGCTTATCAGTTTATCTGATAAAGAAAGTTTAGCTAAGCAGGCAATAGAAGTTGGTAAAGGATTAGCTGCTATGGGCTTTACTCTTCTTGCGACAGAAGGAACAGCACTGTTTTTCAAAAAAGCAGGTATTGATTGTACAATAATTTCTAAACTGAACGAGGGACGACCCAATGTTCTTGATGTTATTCTTAACCGTGAGGTTTGCCTCGCAATAAATACGCCCAGTGCTAAACGTGATGCAATAAAGGATGAAGCCGCAATTAGAAAAGCTGTTATTAAATATAAAATACCATATATAACAACAATTGCCGGAGCGAGCGCTGCTGTACAGGGAATACTCGCCTCTTCCAAGGGTAAGGGCGGAGTTAAATCATTACAGGAATTTCATAAGGCTATAAAATAAGGGAAAAGGGCTGTCAGACCATGTTGGCAGCCCTTTTTTAATACCGCAATGAAAAATTTTGTGCAACACTTAAAAAATGACGCTGTTTTATATAGTGCAATGCTTCTGGCATTTACTTCTACAATCGTAGTAAGGCCTTCATTAGAAACAATGAGGGAAGCAATTGACTGGAGAGTTCTCTCCTTGCTTTTTTGTCTGATGGCAGTTGTATCTGCTTTTAGAAAATACAATGTTCTGGATGTAATTGCTGTTTCACTTCTTCGAAAATGCAGAAATACAAGATCTTTGTATCTTACTCTTATAAGCCTCGTTTTTTTTATTTCTATGACTGTTACAAACGATGTAGCTTTGTTAACCTTTGTTCCCCTCACCTTGATCTTATGTTCCAGGGCAGGTATACCAAGCGCTTTGCTCATAATTTTCGAAACCATTGCTGCTAATCTGGGTTCCTGCGTCACTCCTATGGGAAATCCTCAGAATTTATTTCTTTATTCTTTGTATAACATGTCTGCAGGTACCTTTTTCTCGCATACCTTGTTAATCGGTATTCCTTCTTTTATACTTCTTGCTGTTTGTATTTTTGTGGTAACAAATAAAAAGGAAGGCGGACAAAACAATATAACCATAGATCACATATCCCTGCAAAATCCGGTAAAAATAGGAATTACAACAGCTGTTCTTATTGTGATTCTGTGCTCAGTGTTCAGGATATTCGATTATACAATCAGCCTCGGTATTACTGTAGTATTTCTGCTGATATTTGAACGGTCTATTATTACAAAAATTGATTATAGTTTATTGCTTACATTTGTTGGCTTTTTTATTTTTACAAATAATTTAGCACAGGTCGAAGTAATTTCATCTTTCTTAGAAAGAATGCTGGAAACAAGTTTTTCTGTGTATGTGTCAGGAATCAGCATAAGCCAAATTATCAGCAACGTTCCTGCCTCCCTGCTTCTTTCTGGTTTTACCTCCCAAGCGGAAAGTCTTCTTCTCGGGGTCAATGTGGGAGGCTTAGGCAGCTTAATAGCTTCTTTGGCCAGTGTTATTTCGTATAAATTATATAATGCTTCTCAAGAAAAACAGGAAAAAGGGAAGAGATCGTATCTATCAGTTTTTACTTTTTGGAATGCAGTCTTTATTATTGTACTTTTACCTTTGGTATGGCTTTTAAAAATTCTCTTTATATAATCTGGTTTCCTGCTTAATGTAATCCGGGAATGCACGGCAAATGAGTTCTTCATCAAGTTTGTATCTGGAAAGATGCTTAGTCATAAGCGCTACAGCTTCGTCGGCATTTCTTTCGATAATTGCCTGCAGAATATTTTTATGGTCAGAAATGATTTTTGAGTCTTTTACTATATTTAAACTAAGAATTCGTACTCTCTCAAAATGGACCATCATACCGTCCATCATCCATTGATAACACCTTTGTTTGTTTGCAAGTTTAAATATTTCTTCATGAAACTTATTATCAAGCTTTAAAATCTTGTCCGGATTTTCTTTTTTCATATAAAAATCCTGCAGTTCAACATTTTCATTCAAATATGATAAATCTGATTCTTCATGATTTTCGCAAACTATTTTTACAGCTGCGCATTCAAGTACTAATCTAAGAAATTGTGATTCTTCTACCAGAGCATAATCAATAAGTGCTATTCTGCTTCCCTTCTGCGGTAAGGTTTCTACAATATTTGCCTTTGAAAGCTCAATAAGAGCTTCGCGTACTGGAGTTCTTGAGAGTCCAAGCTGGAGTGCAATTTCATTTTCACTGACGAGGCTCCCCGGCACAAGCTGTAATGACACAATGTTTTCTTTTACAATACGCATCGCATATTCACGGGCGCTTTCTTTGGGCATTTTTTCAGAAATTGTCATGTATATAACCTTCTGTTTAGTATGGAAGTATAGTATCATATATTCATAAACTAATGAAGTACCCAAAACTCACATTAAAGTTTATACATATTACATACTAAATACAGTAAGGAAAGAAGAAAATGGCTAAAGTAATAATCTGCTGCGGTAAAATAGCTTCGGGAAAAACGACATTTTGCAAAAAACTTGAAAAAGAGCACGGAGTTTTTATATTTAATGCTGATGAATGGATGATTCACTTTTTTGGTGAAGCTCCTGATTGTACAGTTTTTCATCTACAGCTTGAAAAGTGCATTACGATGATCTACTGCCTGGCGGATAGATTATTAGAACGCGGAATAGATGTTGCCTTTGATTTCGGATTTTGGACAAAAAAAGACAGAGATGACTGCATTGCAAGATTTGACAGAAAACTGCATGATATTACTGTAGTATACTTTCCAGTAGATGATAAGAAGCAAATAGAGTATATACATAAAAGACAAGCTGGAAACATGGAAAATACATTTGTTTTTACCGAAGAGAAACTTAAAAGATTTAATGAAAAATTCCAGGTTCCTCTTAAAAATGAGTGTATAAATATTGATTCCTTTGTTTTTAAATAATGAAAGCTATTAGTTTGAAAGATGCTTTTTCGTGATCGGCAGAGAAACTGATATAAGAAGTGTAATTAAACCGATTCGAGAGGTATAAAAAGGAATAGCTAATGCACCGAAAAACTGGAGACTTTTAATAAAACTGAAGGTGTAAAGAGCTGCTAAATCCTTTCTCATGGGTAATTTCCGTTAAAATTGAAATTCTATGAAAGAAGAAGCTTTCTGTTTTTCCTCAGTTGTGCAAGGCTGAATACGGCTTTAAATGATTTATAAGAAGACTCATAGCTGAACGCATATCCAATGCTTGTTTTAACCTTCGGGAAACTTTCTTTAACAGCCCTGTATTCTAATAGCTGATTAAAGGTTTGAATGAGTTGTTTAAGTTTTGTTTCTGATACTTCTGAAACAACAATGACAAAGGTATTGTTATCGTAATAACTGATTAAACCGTAGCAGTCAAAAACAGTTTTTAATAAAGAGGTTATTGTTTTTCCATACTGCTTAAAAGCTTCCTTTTCATTTGGTACATTTGAAAAGGAAATAGTTACAAAAGTATAATACACATGGTTTTTATTTAATTCGTTAACTGTCTGAATAATTTTTTTCCTGCTTGACAGAAAGGTGTAATCTGTTGGAGTAAACTTAAGCTCTGAAAAGGAAAGAATACCGGAAATTTCAGCTTCCAGACTGACAAAGTAGAATAACAGTTCTGACACAATAAAGATTATTACGCCTATAGTTAAGAGGCTGCTGTAAAAAAGGGAATATGTAGGGAAAAGGTTCTTTT
>JAKJFV010000004.1:4631-12049 GCA_022704725.1 Spirochaetota bacterium | reverse complement strand
ACCGCCCTATATCAAGAGCGCAGAAGAAAATTAAGAATAAGAAACTTATTGAGGAAAAAAGAATGCGTCCGTTTTTTGTAATATTTTTTTTATAGAAACTACAACAGCAAAGAGAATCATTACAGCGCAAATAATCTGATAATAGGAAAGAGTTTGAGGCAGATGAATAAGGTGTAATCTTTCCATGGTTATGGAAGCAAGGCAATATAAAGTAAATATGGATGCAAAAGAGGCTGCGCTGATCTTTTCAAATTTTGTTTGGGCAATGTTTAGAAGAAATAAGATGATGAGCGAAAAGGCTGTTGCATACAATGCTGCGTACTCAAGATATGAATTTACGGTGAAATTTGGAGAAAAAAGCTGAATTAAATCGGTATTTGTTAATACTCCCATTCCAACCCAAAGTGAGAACTGTGAAAGTGCAAGGAGTGGAAGAATTTTCTTTTTAAGAAAAAGAGCTCCTAAGCAGACAATAGTACCTATTGCTCCAAGGATAATGAGAAAAATTGAACTCGATAAAGGAAGAATTGATCTGCGTAAAAAACCGGGAAGGGTTTCTGCTGAACGTTGTATAAAAACAGGCTTAAAAGCGGAAAAGGCATCTTTTTGTGTCGTTGTGAGTACTATTTCTATAGTTTTATGTGCTGCGTCTTCATTTATTGGAATAACATGAAACCCGCTCCCTACATTTATGTCATTCTTATGGAGATCTAAGCCGTAGGAATAAATATTTAAACCATTAACGCTTACCTCAATAGCAGAATAGACAGTTTGAATCCATAAAGAAACCTGAGTTGTTAGTTCGGCAGGCAATTTATTTGTGAGGACTATCTGAGAATTTGCAGACAAAGGAGGCAGCTTGAAAGATGTTAAAGATGTGTTGGTATATGTAGTGTCATTAATACGTATATTCCAATTCTCAGTGAATAAATCTTTTTGCTTATAATTATTTGGGGAAAAAGAATTTTCCCATATAGTAAATAATGTAATTGAAATTGTGCAAAAGACAACTAAAAATAAATAAGTAACTAAAAGAACTCTTTTTTTAACCATGATTATTTTTTAATCCCCCCCAAATAGCAAACTGAACAATTATACTATTTATCTCCAATAAATGCAATTTCAATATATAAAAAAGATAAAAAAAGAAAGATTTTCAAGTATTCATGTGAAATTTTTGCTGTTGATATGTATTATATCTCAGTCTATAGTTAAAATACTGATAATTAAGGTATGAATATGTAAAATTTTATCAATTAAGTAAATAATTTATGGAGGACATATGAAATTTACGAATGGTTTTTGGGTAACAAAAGATGCCATTAGTGCCAATTATGCTGTACAGGTTTACGAAGCAGAAGAAAAGGATGGAAGTTTAATTGTTTATGCTCCCTGCCGGCCGGTTAAAACGCGCGGCGACACCCTTGGTATGCCCCTGCTTACGATTAAGTATTCATCTCCGTGTGATAATGTTTTGCGGGTTACAATGTCGCATTTTGAAGGCGCTCTTAAAAAAGGCCCTTTTTTCGATGTAAAAACCGGTAAAAACTCTTCTTCAAAAATTACTATTAACGATAAAACTGCGTCACTAAAAACAGGAAGTCTTGAAGTTCGTGTTAACAGGGATGGGCCATGGAAGGTTGAATATTCAGGAGATAATACACTCCTTACAAAAAGTGAAAGTAAATCTGCCGGCTATATGCAGGAACATGAAGGTCCTGTTCAGCATATGTTTTACTCAAAGACTAAGGCTTTTGTAAAAGATGAGCTTACTCTTGGAGTAGGAGAATTTGTTTATGGTCTTGGAGAAAGATTTGGTTCATTCGTTAAAAACGGGCAGACTGTTGATATTTGGAATTCGGACGGAGGAACAGCAAGCGAACAGGCATATAAAAATATTCCCTTTTACATGACAAATAAGGGTTACGGGGTTTTTGTTAATAATCCCGGTAAGGTATCTTTTGAAGTGGGCAGTGAAAAAGTTTCCAGAGTTCAGTTTTCTGTTCCCGGGGAGGAACTTGATTATTATATAATTTACGGACCGGAACCTAAGAAGATTTTGGAGAGGTATACAGAGCTAACCGGCAGGCCTCCGCTTCTTCCGGAATGGACATATGGGCTATGGCTTTCCACTTCATTTACAACAAACTACGATGAAAAAACAGTAATGCATTTTATAGACGGAATGGCGGAGCGGAATATACCGCTGAGCGTCTTTCACTTTGACTGCTTTTGGATGAAGGGCTTTCATTGGAGCGATTTTGTATGGGATAGCGAGACCTTCCCGGATCCGAAGGGTCTCATTGAAAGGCTTCATAAAAAGGGCTTAAAAGTATGCGTGTGGATAAACTCTTATATTGCCCAGCAGTCTGTTCTATTTAAAGAAGGCTGTGATAAGGGTTATTTTATAAAAAAGACAGACGGATCAGTATGGCAGACCGATTTATGGCAGTCAGGTATGGCTATTGTAGATTTTACCAATCCTGATGCTTGTAAATGGTATGCCTCTAAATTAGAGACTTTACTCGATATGGGCGTCGATGCATTTAAAACTGACTTTGGAGAGAGAATACCGGATGACTGTGTGTATTTTGACGGATCTGATTCTGTAAAAATGCATAATTACTATACGTTTCTTTACAACAAATGCGTGTTTGATCTGCTTGAAAGAAAAAAGGGAAAGGGAAATGCCTGTCTTTTTGCACGCTCTGCAACAGCAGGCGGTCAGCAGTTTCCTGTTCACTGGGGCGGCGACTGTGAATCTACCTTTGAATCTATGGCAGAAACATTACGAGGCGGTCTATCTCTGGGCTTAAGCGGATTCGGCTACTGGAGTCATGATATTGGCGGGTTTGAGGGAAATCCCCCTCCTGCCCTTTTTAAACGCTGGCTTGCCTTCGGTCTACTTTCTTCCCACAGTAGACTCCATGGCAGTAATTCATATCGTGTACCCTGGTCCGTTGATGAGGAATCGGGTGAAGTAGCACGCGTTTTTGCATGTATAAAAGAAAAAATTAAACCGCAGCTTATGAAAGCGGCGCAGGAGGCTCATGAAAAAGGTATTCCTGTACTCCGTGCAATGGTCTTGGAATTTCCTCATGATCCTGCCTGTACTCATTTGGACAGACAATACATGCTGGGTTCCTCAATTCTAGCGGCTCCTGTTTTTAGCGAGACTAATGAGGTGGAATATTACATGCCTGCAGGTAAATGGAAACATCTCATTGACGGTAGAGACTTAGACCTAACTCTAGGTGGTAGATGGATTAAGGAGAACTATGATTTTATGAGCCTTCCGCTGTGGGAAAGACAATAAGTTAAAATTTAAGTAAAAAATAGGTAAAAAACAGTAGTCTTTTGTATTGACTATTTTTTTACATAGGGATAGTTTTGGGAGATTTGCAATGGGCAAGTGGATTTGGTCATATATCAAAAAGTACAGTTTTTTAATGGCGTCCGGTTTATTGTTAACCGTGATTGTAGCTGCGTTGAATATGGTTAATCCGACGGCTGCAGGCCAGATTGTTGACCGTGTAATAAGAGGCGGAGAAAAAAGTCTGCTTCTTACTTTTGTGCTTATTATGATAAGCGCAACTGTTTTAAAAAGCATTGTACGCTACGGGTATCAGATGATTTTTGAACACGTGTCTCAAAATATTATTCGAAATATCCGTGAAGATTTGTATGATCATGTACAAAAGCAGGATTTTTCATGGTTTGACAGGTCTCCGCCCGGTAACGTGATGACTCTTATGACAGGAGATCTTGATGCAGTCCGGCATTTTATAGCTTGGGTGCTGTATCAGATTTTTGAAAATATTATTGTTTTTATTTTTTCAATTATCGTTTTATCGTCAATTAATTGGATCTTAACATTGGCTTTTATGATCATTGCACAGGTTATTATTTTTCTCGTGCTCCGGTTTAAAAACAAAATAAAGCCGTCACATACAAAGGTCCGCGATCAGTTTGCACGCCTTAATACCCGTGTAGCAGAAAATATAGCAGGCAACCGTGTTGTAAAGGCTTTCGTCCGCGAAAACTATGAGATGGAACGTTTTCAAAAGGAAAACATGACTTACCGCGATACTACAGTAGATAACGCTAATGTCAGAATTGCGTATCTGCCGGTTATAGAATCAATAGGAGGCGCTCTTCCTGTAATATTAATTCTTCTCGGCGGTTATTTAATAATAAACGGGCATCTTACAATAGGAGAGCTTGTTACTTTTAACGGTCTTATGTGGGCTTTTACCCAGCCGATTAACATGATGGGTAACCTCGTTAACGATGCACAGCGCTTTGCAGCCTCTGCAGACCGTTTATGGGAACTAAAGTGCAGAAAAAGTAAGATTGTTAATGAGCCCGATGCCGTTGCAGCCGGCAGAGTAAAAGGTGACGTTGAGTTTAAAAATGTATCGTTTAAATATAACGAAGTTACCGTTCTTGAAAATATCAGTTTTAAAGCTGAAAGCGGACAGACTATAGGTATTTTAGGGCCGACCGGATCCGGAAAGTCGACAATAGCAAAACTTCTATGCCGTTATTATGACTGTACAGAAGGCAGTGTTCTTATAGACGGTATAGATGTGAAAAAATATACGCTGGATTCGTTAAGGCGTAATGCCGGAATAACAATGCAGGATGTTTTTCTTTTTTCAGATACTATTGAAGGAAATATTGCTTTTGGAAAACCCGATGCAACTATGGAAGAAGTAAAAAAGGCAGCAGACCTTGCCTTTGCGTCTGATTTTATTAAAGACTTGAGTGCCGGATATGACACTATCGTAGGTGAAAGAGGGGTCGGTCTTTCCGGCGGACAGCGGCAGCGTATAGCACTTGCAAGATTGTTTTTGATGAATACGCCGATTATGATTTTGGATGATACAACTTCCAGTGTAGACGTTGAAACAGAAGAACAGATTCGTGATTCCATTGCATCGGAAACAAGCGGTCATACAACATTTATTATTGCACATAGAATTTCATCACTTGAAAAAGCCGATTTAATTCTTGTTGTAGAAAATGGGAAGATTACAGATCGCGGTACACATAAGGAATTGTTGGCACGTCCCGGTTATTACCGGCATGTATGGCTTCACCAAAACGGTTACGAAGGCGATATTCAGACAAACCACACAGGAGAATAAATTATGGCACGAAATAAATTTGATACCGACGAAGAACTAGACCCGGAGTTTAATCCTCATATTGTAAAAAGACTTTTAAAGTATTTAGTTCCTTATAAAAAAAGAATGTTTGTGGCCGGACTCTTTATGATAATTGCGTCGTTTACATCTCTTTTGGGACCATTTTTAATAAAGACTGCGATAGACGTTGCCATTCCGAATAAAGATATGAAGCTTTTAGTACTATTAAGCTCGCTTATTCTTATGGGTATTGTTGTTGTGTGGCTTTTTTTAACACTGCGTTTTAAGATAATGTCTAAACTTGCACAGGATATTATTGTAACAATACGTACCGACGTGTTTTCTAAAATTCAGGCTCTGCCCTTTACTTATTTTGATTCCCGTCCTCACGGAAAAATTCTAATTAGAGTTGTAAACTACGTTAACTCTTTGAGTGATCTTTTATCAAACGGAATTATTCAGCTGATAACGGACTTATTCAATATTATCGTTATTGTAGGTTTTATGCTGTTTATAAATCCGAAGCTTACCCTTGTGACGCTGGCTACTGTACCTGTGTTGTTTATAACGCTAATAATCTTAAAAAAGAAGCAGCATGCAGCATGGCAGCTTGTAAGCCATAAACAGGCAAACTTAAATGCTTACCTGAGCGAAAGCTTAAACGGTATGAAGATTACACAGTCATTCGCCCGTGAAAAAGAAAATAGAAGTATTTTTTCAAATTTATGTGCAGAATGGAAAAATGCCTGGATGCCTGCAGTTATTAGAAACTTCTTAATCTGGCCTCTTATTGATAATCTTTCGACAATAGGAGTTTCTCTTGTCTATTTTGCCGGAATTATGTGGTTTTCAGATCCTGTTTCTGTCGGTACTCTTGTAGCTTTTGCCGGATATATCTGGCGTTTCTGGTTTCCTATACAAAACATCGGTAACTTTTACAATAATATGGTTACTACAGGCGCTTACATGGAACGTATTTTTGAGCTCTTAGATGAACCGGTGGAAGTATCTGATATTCAAGGCGCAATAGAGCTTCCTCCCATACGCGGGCATGTAGAATTTTCGAATGTTAACTTTTCCTATGAAAAAGGGTATCCCATTCTTAAAGATGTTAATTATGTTATAACGCCAGGAACAACAGTTGCCATTGTAGGACCCACAGGCGCCGGAAAAACTACCATCGTGAACCTTCTTTCCCGTTTTTATAACCCGGACTCCGGCCAGGTTCTTATTGATGGAATAGATCTTAAGACGGTACAGATCCGTTCTGTACGAAAACAGGTCGGTGTTATGCTCCAGGACAGTTTTTTGTTTTCAGGCACCATTATGGACAATATTCGCTATGGTAAGCTCGATGCAACTGATGAAGAGGTAATTAACGCTGCAAAGGCAGTTCAAGCTCATGATTTTATAAGCGCTTATCCTGACGGCTACAATACTGAAGTTAATGAGCGCGGTTCGGGGTTATCTGCAGGGCAGCGCCAGCTTATCAGTTTTGCGCGGGTTCTCCTGGCAGACCCCAGAATTCTGATTTTAGATGAAGCAACTTCTTCTGTTGATACAGAAACAGAGAGGGCAATACAGTCCGGGCTTACCCGGCTTTTAAAGGGAAGAACTTCCTTCATTATTGCACACCGTCTGTCTACAATCCGCAATGCTGACATAATCTTCTTTATTCAGGACGGTAAAATAATGGAGTCCGGAACGCATGAAGAGCTAACCAGACTCGGAGGTTTTTACAGCAAGTTATACAAGAACACCGATTTGGCAGAGGCAATGTAAAAAATCTCCAATTATAAATCTGTATCGTATAAAGTTATTACTACACCTGCCGTTAATAAAATAACAAGGCAGGTGTTTTTTTATGGAAAGTGACAGACCAGGAAGAGGAATTTTAGTTTTTAATTGGCTTATATTTACAGCCCCTATTCTTTTCTTTTTTTCGCAGCTTTTTTTTATAGGTATTTTTTCAATACAGGAAGCGGGCCGTCTTATTCTGAATCCGCTTGTAATAGGTTTTTTTATAGTACTCAATGCTGTGCCGTTAATTCTTTATAACCTAATAATGCCCCGTTTGGGAACATATAAGCAAGGTAAAATTACAATGGAAAAAGCAAATAAACTTTTCCAAATGTATACTAAGCTCTCAATGTACACACCCATTGTGTTAAATATTCTTTTAGGAATTCTTCTTCTGAATGTTGTTAATGTTGAAACATCGGGAATTGCAAAGGCTTCACTGCTGCTCCAGTGTATAGGAAGCGTGTT
>JAKJFV010000004.1:0-4621 GCA_022704725.1 Spirochaetota bacterium | reverse complement strand
AGGTTTTTTTATGTACATTTTCTACAGTTTGCAGAAAAGTATCTGCAATTTATACCGCTTAGAAAAGAGTTTTTAAGTTTGTCGCTTACGGTAAGAAGTATTCTTGTCGCCTTCTTTTCAATTACGGGAGCCTTGTGTATTTGTGTTGCTCCTTTATTATGCGTAAGCTCTCAAGAAATGCTGCTAAGTGTTATTCTTACGAAGGTAATTCCTCTTTCATTAATTGCATGTTTATTAGGAATAGGCGATTTTTACAGAATGATGAAGGGAATGTCCGACCGTGTATTTATGATAAATTCTTTTGCAGAGAAAATTGCGGCGGGGGATTTTAAAAATCAAACTATTCCGGTTACAAGCAGGGATGAGTTTGGTATTATGGTAAATAACCTTAACACCTTTGCAAAAAACACGGTAAATCTGGTCAGCGGCATTCAAACGAATGTTTCAATAACACAAAATGCTGCCGTAAAACTTATAGCAAATATGAATGATTCGCAAAAAAGCCTGCAGGAAATGATGATGCAGGTTGATACTGTTAAATCAGAAATGGAAAATCAGTCTTCCGGAGTAGAGGAAGCACAGGCAACTGTCAGAGAAATAATTAAATCCATAGAGGGTTTGTCATCAAGTGTGGAAACTCAGGCAGCCAATGTTACACAGGTTTCATCTGCTATTGAGCAAATGGTTGCAAATATTAGGTCGGTAACGTCAATTTTAGAAAAAAATGCAAAAGCTACTAATGATCTGGATGTAGAAGTTGAAAAAGGACAGAAGAAAGTCAGTTTTGCAGCAGAAAAAGCAGGGATTATTTTAGATGAATCTGAGGGAATGCTGGAAGCAAGCCGTATTATTCAAAGTATAGCTGAACAGACAAATATGCTTGCTATGAACGCTGCTATAGAAGCCGCTCATGCGGGAGAATCTGGAAAAGGCTTTGCCGTAGTAGCAGATGAAATACGTAAACTTTCAGAAGATACCAATATTCAAAGTAAAGAAATAACCAAGAGATTAAAGGAATTAAGCACCTCCATAGAGCAGGTTTCGCAAAACACAAAAGAGGCGGAAAAACAATTTTTTGCAATTTCCCAGCTTTCGCAGGGTGTTAAATCGCAGGAAAGCGTGATTATGAATGCTATGCAGGAACAAAGCAGCGGCAATGAACAGGTTCTTGAGGCGATGCGTTCTATTCAGGATATTACTATTCATGCTAAAGACGGATCATCTCAAATGCTTTCCGGCAGCAAAGAAGTATCTGTCGAGATGAATAAGCTTGAACAAACTACCGGTGCCGTAAACAGCTCTGTTCAACAGATGCTGAATTTTACAAATACGATTGCACAAATTATTGAAGAAACCAAGAAAACATCAGTAGAGAATGAAAAAGCTGCTGTAGACTTGTCAAAAGAGGCCTCAAAGTTTAGATTATAAGGATATTTACATTTGAGGTTAATTTGTGAGCTTTTTTGAAATAGTTCTTGTAGGTGTTGGTTTATCCATGGATGCCTTTGCTGTATCAGTCTGTAAAGGTTTATCTATGAAAAAAAGGTGTCTAAAGAAAAGTCTTTTAATTGCTTTCTTTTTTGGTTTTTTTCAAGCTTTTATGCCCTTCATAGGCTGGCTGTTAGGTTCCAGTTTAGAAAAAATAATTACTCCAATCGATCATTGGATTGTTTTTGCTCTATTAAGCATTTTGGGAGTAAAGATGATCATTGAATCAATGAAAAAGGAGGAAGAGGGCTGTCCCCGGGAAAAGAATACTGTCGCAGCAGAAATCCGCCAGCTCCTTGTTCTTTCAATTGCTACCAGCATAGATGCGCTTGCTGTGGGAATCACATTTGCCTTTTTACAAGTTTCAATAGTATCTTCATGTGGAATAATTGGTGTTACGACATTTTTAATTTCCTTAGCCGGAGTCTGTACTGGAGCCAAATTCGGTGCCAGATTTAAAAACAAGGCCGAATTTGCCGGTGGTTTAATATTAATGCTTTTAGGATTAAAGATACTTCTGGAACATCTTGGAGTAATATAAAGAAATGGATTTTTATTCTGTAGTACTGCTTTTTTTTGTGTATAGTTTCATAGGATATGTATGCGAGATACTCTATGTTTCATCTATTCAAAGAAGATTTGTCGACAGAGGTTTTCTGCACGGGCCCATTTGTCCTGTTTACGGATTCGGAGCCCTGCTGGTTATCTTTCTTTTAAAACCGGTTTCGCATTCTATTCCTATTCTGTTTATATCAGCTGTAATTCTTACTTCTGTCCTTGAGTATTTTACAGGCTTTCTTTTAGAAACATTGTTTAATACCAAATGGTGGGATTATTCACAATATAAGTTTAATATTAAGGGAAGGGTTTGCTTATTAAACTCGCTTTTATTCGGTATTTTAAGTCTGATAGGTGTAAGAATTATACATCCTTTTCTCCTTCATGGTATGCAGAATATTCATTATGCAGTAATAAAAGGAGTAAGCATTTTATTACTTGTTTATTTTTGTATTGATTTATTCTATTCTGTTAAAAAAGTGCTGCGTTTTAATGAACACTTGCTGCTTCTTGGGGAATTTGTTGAAAATTTGAAAGAAAAATACGGCAGCGAGCAATGGTTTATGGGACACAATCTGCTTGAAATATTTAAAACAATTACAGATACAAGTCCTCAAGAAAAGGACCGTTTGCATATTACACCTGCATTACTGGAAAAAATTCAATCCTTTTCTCAAAAAACAAGGGATATTGATTCTTTCATTCGGAAGTTTCCTTCTATAAGCAGTATCCGTCATAAGATATCTTTGGATCATGTAAAAGCAAGAATAGAACAGTATAAAAAAGGGAAGAAGAGATAAATTGTGAAAGCTTGCCAGATGTAAATTTTAAGGGTATAATTATCAGTATCAAAATGACAATGTATGAAATACTGTCGTTAAAGATATACTTAAAAAAGGGAGACACTGTATGGAAAATACGCTGCCTAAAATCCTGAGAGACGTTGCCGGAAAATATCCGGAAATTAATGCACAGTATACACGAAAAGAGAATGGTTCATTTGTGCCAAATACGTATAAAGAAATGTATGAAGCAGTTTTGGACTTTGGTGCGGGTCTATTATCCCTTGGTATTAAAAGGGGAGATCATGTAGGGTTAATAGCTGATGATCGTAAAGAATGGCAGCAGTCCAGTATGGGTATTATGGCTATAGGGGCAGCAGATGTTCCGCGCGGCTGTGATGCTACAGAAAAAGATTTATCATATATTTTATCCTTTGCCGGCTGTAATACCGTTGTAACGGAGAATGAAGCACAGGTTAGAAAAATTCTTTCAATTAAAGCTTCTCTTCCCGATGTTCAGCGGCTAATTTCGTTTGATCCGGTGTCTGATGCTGCTCTTACCGATGCAAAGTCGCAGAATTTAAGCGTTATTCTTTTTTCAGATATAATTTCTGCCGGTAAGCACTATAGAACCAGTAATCCTCTGGCAATAGAGCAAGAAATAGATAAGGGTGATCCGGAAGAGATAGCCTGTATTATTTTTACTTCCGGAACTACAGGCGAGCCGAAAGGCGTTATGCTGTGTCATAGAAATTTCACCGTACAGCTTGATGAACTTCCCGAGCGTATAACTCTTTCTCCCGGTGATAAAGCTTTATGTGTTCTTCCTGTGTGGCACTCTTTTCAGCGTTTGTGCGAATATGTAATAATGTGTCAGGCGGGCGCTATGTGCTACTCAAAACCGATAGGAAGTATTTTACTTGCAGATTTTGCATCTTTGAATCCTCAGCTGCTGCCTGCAGTCCCCCGCGTTTTCGAGGCAGTCTATGAAGGTGTTAACCGTGCAATGAGAAAGACGGGTGGTGTAAAGTTTGTACTGTTTAAATTCTTTGTTGCTGTAGGCGTTCTTCAAAGTAAAATTGATAGAGTTATGTTTAGAAAGACTGCTTTTTTTGCGAAAAGAGTACTGCTGCTTGACTGGCTGATGTTTATTATTCCCTGGCTCATTCTAACACCTGTAAAGGCATTAGGCGGAGTTCTTGTTTTTAAGAAAATTCGGGTAAAACTCGGTAATGCATTTACCGGAGGGGTATCGGGCGGAGGTGCTTTGCCGCCTGCTGTTGATCAGTTTTACTGGGCTGTAGGCATTAACATTGTTGAGGGATACGGACTCACAGAGACGGCTCCTGTTGTTTCTGTAAGACCTATGAAAAAACCAGTTTTCGGTACTGTTGGAAAACCTATCCGCGGTGTGGAGGTTAAGATTACCGGAGAAAATGGAGAAGTACTTCCTCCCGGTAAAAAAGGAACGGTTAAGGTCCGCGGCGGTATTGTAATGAAAGGGTATTACAAGAAAGATGACCTTACTGCTAAAGCAATAGATAAGGACGGCTGGCTCGATACCGGCGACCTGGGAATGATGACCGTTAACGGAGAGCTTGTTCTTAGAGGAAGAATGAAAGATACCATTGTTTTACGAGGCGGAGAAAACGTTGAGCCCCTTCCGATCGAGATGCGTTTAAAGGAATGCAGATTTATTGGTCAGTGTGTTGTTGTTGGACAGGATGAGCGTTATTTAAGCGCTTTGATTGTTCCTGCTCAGGAAGAGGTTGAAAATTTTGCAAAAGAAAACA
>JAKJFV010000049.1 GCA_022704725.1 Spirochaetota bacterium | reverse complement strand
CTCCGGTTCTTAATGCTCAAAAAGATGACGTCTTTATTAAGCAGACACCGTCGTACAAGCGGGCGCTTATTGCTGTAGAAGCTGCACAAAGAGCGCTCGAGGGCTGTGTTATTAAGGCTGAATCGGCCGGTGTTGTGACACAGATAGGTGCTTCGGTGGGAGACCGGCTGACTATTCAGTCTATAGTTGCAAAAATTGAGGATCTTTCATCGATTATTGCAGAAGTGTTTGTTGATGAAGTTGATATTGGTAAAATAAAAGAAGGCATGGCTGCAGCGGTTACGACCGATTCACTGCTTGGAACAGAAATAAAAGGAAGGGTTAGAAGAATTTGGCCGAGTATTATGAACGAAGGCGGCGGCAGAGTATGCAGGGTTCAGGTTGCCTTAATTGATGCAGGATCATTTCCCATAAGAACAGGAGCCTCCTGTGTAACCCGCATAGTTTCTGTGCTCAATTCTTCCTGTCTCATAATACCCGCTTCTTCTCTGATCCCCGGAACTTCGCCGTATGCAGTGTGGATTGCCGTTCCGGATGCACTATCAGATGCAGAGTCTGATGCTGCCTCAACTGCCGTCTTAGATTCATCAGAGAATAAAGAATCTGAGTCTGCTGTGTTGTATACGCTGCAGAGAAGAGAAATTGAAACAGGTTTGAGTACGGTCAGCTCTCTTGAGGTATTATCAGGTCTTGAAGAGGGTGATGTTGTTGTATCCGATATGACGATGATGCTCAGCGAAGGCATGAAGGTTTTGAAGGAGAACATAGGGCTATGATTCAGCTTCAAAATATTTGCAAAAAATATCTGCAGGGTAAAACGGAAGTTGAAGCATTACGGGGCATAGATTTAACAATAACAGAGGGCGAGTTCATTGCAATAATGGGCCCCTCGGGTTCCGGTAAATCTACATTGATGAACATCATCGGCGCCCTTGACCGGCCGACAGCGGGATCTTATTTTCTTGACAATGAAGATGTAGCTTCCCTTTCTGATGATAATCTTGCCGATATACGAAACCGGAAAATAGGATTTGTGTTTCAAACTTTTAATCTGCTTCCAAGAATGAGCGCATTACGTAATGTTGAACTGCCGCTGATTTATGCAGGAATAAAACCTGCAGTGAGGAAAAAAATGGCGCTTGAGGCCCTGGACCGTGTCAGTTTAACAGACCGGGCTCATCACCGTCCTAATGAAATGTCGGGAGGCCAGAGGCAGCGTGTTGCAATAGCCCGCGCTCTTGTAATTAATCCCCGAATCCTTTTTGCCGATGAACCGACAGGAAACCTTGATTCAAAAACAGGTGAAGATATTATGGCTCTTTTTCAAAGTTTAAATACTGCAGGTTCCACGGTTGTCATGGTTACGCATGAGTACGATGTTGCTCTCCACGCCTGCCGTATTGTGCATATCCGCGACGGGCTTATAAATTCTGATGAACACGTGACGCCCGCTAAGAGGATTATTATATGACCATAATGGAAGGCATCAATGAGGCGGCAGACTCCATACGGCACAATAAGCTGCGCACATTTTTGTCGCTTTTGGGAATGATAATAGGTACAGCCTCTGTTGTTGCCGTTATTGCTTCCGGGGCCATGATGAGTCACGAGTTCATAGATCAGGCTGATAGTGTTGGTGCGAGGCTTATTGTCGTGTATAACAACTGGGAGTTGGAAGATTATATGGCGCGCCCGATTTATATGACTAATAAAGATGTAGAGGCACTCCGCTTAAAAAACAGAAATACACTCTTTGTCCGTACAAATAATGAACGCTACAAAATAACGAAGGGAACGGTCAGTGAGGAAGGAAGAATATACGGTGTTGATCCTCATTACTGGGATATGTGGCCGCGGGAACTTCTTGCAGGCAGAACGCTTAATCAAGGCGATGAAGATACATTAGCAAAAGTTTGTGTCTTAACAGAGGATTATGCCTCACAGTTTTTCCCCAAGGGGGATGCCCTCGGTTCTGAAATTACTATTGGAAGATTTGATTATACCGTAGTAGGAGTACTCAAATATCCTGAGAAGGAAGCGCTTTTAAGCGACGGAGCAAACAGAAATACAGTTTTCCTCTCATACTCGGTGCTTGAAAGAACGATTGACTGGACATGGTTCGGATCGCCTAAAGTATTTGAATTGATGATTCGCGCTTCTTCTGTTGATGCTGTAAGCAGTACGGCAAAGAACATAGAAGACTATTTGAACAGCACCTATGGAAAGGTAAACGATCAATGCAGGTTTAAAATTGAAGTCATTGAAAGCGCACTCAAAATGATACGGACAATTTTTTCTGCAGTAACCGGAGTAATAGCGTTTATAGCAGGAATTTCTTTGTTAGTAAGCGGAATAGGAATTATGAATGTTATGCTCATGGCTGTTACCGAGCGCACCCGTGAAATAGGTATTCGAAAAGCCATAGGCGCCCGCTCAGGCGATATTTTGAGTCAGTTTCTTATAGAGTCTCTTTTTCTTTGCTTGACGGGAGGCATTATTGGTATTGTGCTTGGAATAGGAATAACACAGATTGTGTCTCTTGTTTCAAAATGGCAGTATGTTATGCCGCCTCAGGCAATAATTATTGCAGTACTTGTGAGCGCTGGAGTCGGGCTTTTTTTTGGTATAACACCTGCAAAAAGTGCGGCAGCGCTTGATCCTGTAACAGCACTGGCGAGGGAATAATGAATATAAAGTACATTGCCTCAGAGGCTCTTGATTCACTGGCTTCGAATATGAGAAAAGCCCTGCTTGCAGCTCTTGGTCTTCTTGTCGGCGTCACTGCTGTTGTCTGCGTAATTGCAGCAGGGCAGGGATTAAAGACAATCATTATGAAAGAGATGGGTTCTTACGGACGCCCGACCAGTTTAAGTATTTCTGCAAATTGGCGCTACTTGTGGGAAACTAATTACGTTGATTCTCCCGAAACAATAACAGATGAAGATATTGAAGATATTAAGAATTTGACCGGACTTGTAAGGGGTGTGAGTCCTTTATCTGAGTTCCAATTTCAAGCCGGCTACGGCAATAAGTCAAATGTAACACGTCTTGTATGTGTTTCATCAGATTATTTTCCTATGGAAAAACTGCAGCTTGAAAGGGGCAGAATGTTTAATGCAGAAGATGATGTTCAAAAGAGAAGGGCTGCAATCCTTGGAGCAAACCTCACCGACAAGCTTTTTGGGAAACCGGGATCTCATGATTATGAAGACCCTTTGGGAAAGAGAATTACAATAGGAAGCTTTGGCGAGGTAGAAGTTATAGGAATTCTTAAGAAAGAAGAAACGAGTCTGTTTTCCGGTTTTTCAAATTATGATAATACAAATAATGGGACATTATTTGTCCCTTATTCAACCGTAACAAGGTTCGGCGGTCAAAATAGAGCATGGAATATTCTTGCAGAAGCTGAGTCTGAAGAAACTATAGACAGGGCCGAAAAGGCTATTTTAGCCGTGTTTGCACGGAATCACGGATACTGGGGCGAAGGAGTAAATAAATTTAGAGTTGAGTCCGGAAAAAGCGCGATAGAAGAAGTGTCTCTTATGACCGGCTTAGTTACAACGTTTATTGCAGTTGTAGCAGGATTATCTCTCATTGTTGCAGGAATTGGTGTTATGAACGTCATGCTTATATCAGTTAAAGAAAGAACGAGAGAAATAGGAACCCGTAAAGCACTGGGGGCAAGAGGTTCATGGATAGGACAGCAGTTTCTGCTTGAGTCGCTGGCTGTTTGTCTTTCCGGCGGTTTAGGGGGTGTTGTCTTGGCATACATCATTGCTCAAATTGTGTCGCGTGTATCTCAATGGCCGGCTCTTGTTCCTCCCGGAGCTTTACCTTTGTCTCTTTTACTCTCGGTGCTTGTCTCACTTGCTTTCGGTTTTTTACCGGCAAGAAGAGCATCAAAACTCGATCCCTGTGAAGCGCTGAGGTATGAGTAAGTACCGGACAAAAAAAAGCAAAAAAAGCCGGAATGAATGCTTGATTTCTACACAGAACTATATCATTATGGATAACTATGAAACTTACTTACAAACATACCGTCTACGCCTGTTTTACGGGCTACATTGTTCAGGCAATTATCAACAATTTTGCACCGCTGTTGTTTCTCACCTTTCAGACAAGCTATAATATACCGCTTGCAAAAATTACACTGCTCATAACGCTTAACTTTTCGGTGCAGCTCATCACAGATCTTTTGTCTCCTCTGTTTATTGATAAAATCGGCTATCGAGTGTCGGTCGTTCTGGCTCACATTTTCTCTGCCTTGGGTCTGGTTTTGCTTCCTGTGCTTCCTTCATTTTTTTCAGATCCTTCCACAGGGCTTTTTATTGCGGTCATTGTGTATGCGGTGGGAGGCGGACTTTTGGAAGTGCTTATAAGCCCTATAGTGGAAGCTAGTCCTACTGATAATAAAGAAAAGGCGATGAGCCTCCTTCACTCGTTTTACTGCTGGGGTCATGTAGGTGTAGTGCTCATCTCGACACTCTTCTTTGTGCTTTTCGGCACTGTCAACTGGATGTATCTTTCTCTTTTTTGGGCCTTGGTTCCTATAGCAAATACCTTTTTCTTTTTGAAGGTTCCCGTGAATCATCTTATTGCAGACGGCGAGAGGGGCTTAACTTTAAATGAACTATTTAAGACAAAGGCTTTTTGGCTTCTCATAGTGCTCATGGTATGTGCAGGCGCAAGCGAGCAGGGCGTGAGTCAGTGGGCCTCCGTGTTTGCAGAACGCGGCCTCGGCGTCAGCAAGACTGCCGGGGACTTGGCAGGTCCCACCTTGTTCGCGCTCATGATGGGACTTTCACGGCTTTATTACGGAAAGTATGGTGAAAAAATACATCTTGCGCGTTTTATGAAACTGAGTATTGTGCTCTGTATTGCCTCTTATCTTCTCATTTCATTTTCTCCCTTTCCGGTTCTCGGATTTATAGGCTGCGCCTTGTGTGGCTTATCGGTCGGTATTTTGTGGCCGGGAACTTTCAGTACTGCTTCAAAACTCATAAAAAACGGCGGAACATCAATGTTTGCTTTTCTGGCGCTTGCAGGCGATCTTGGCTGCGGCGGCGGACCAACCCTTGTCGGTCTTGTATCGAGTGCTGCGGGAGGGAACTTAAATACCGGTATTCTTGCAGGACTTGCTTTCCCTGTTCTGCTGTTAATCCTCTTTATTGCAGCGGGAAGAAAAAATCCTCAGAAATAAAGATTTTTGAAAACAAAATAAATCAATAACAATACATAATAAAGGAGCTGCAACATGGCAAATAAGGCTGTAAGAATGATTTCGAATATGGAAGAATATGCTTAACGCATAATGCTTACGGAGGCGGGGGAACTGAGTGAAACAGCAAGCCCCTTGCTTCAGGCCCGGTATATTAACACATGCCTTAAGACTGCAGAACAGCACAATATCAGTTTATATAAAACCATGAGAAAATGCGGTAAAGACTGTATTTCACATAATGCCGTTAAGATTGCAAAAAAACTCTATGCGAAATCTTCTTCTGTTGAGGATTTCCTACAGCGCCTTAATGAGGCCGATATAGGCGGAAGACATCTTCATTTAAAAGACGGCTTGATTATAGGTATGTATAAAAAATGTTACTGCAGTATGCCAAAAAAGATTGAGACTATGCACACTTCCTACTGCGAATGCTCGGCAGGCTGGTTTGAAACTCTTTTTTCGGAGATTTTTGAAAAAGAAGTTAAAGTTGCTATTGTAGATACAATTACAAACGGCGCCCCTGAATGCACGTTTATAATTGACTATGCATAGTATCAGCTAATGATGCACTTTTCGTGACTAAGTATCATAGACGCAATGTAATGGGACAAAACATTGCAGGAGTGCGGATTATCCCACGATATTTGATTAAAATTTTGTATGTAATATATAATTGACATGAGGTTAGTTATATATTACAATTTCTCTATGAATAAGGTAAAAGCGGCACGATTGATGCTGGAATTAAAGCAGGAAGACCTGGCTCAAAAAGTTGGTGTAACCCGGCAGACTATAGGGCTCATTGAATCGGGCTGTTATAATCCCACGCTCAATCTATGCATTAAGATTGCAAAAGAACTGCATAAGACACTCGATGAATTATTCTGGGAGGAAAGTTATAATGAATAACATTACAAGAGTAACAAAGGCCTTGATTTCCTACAATGGGAGCGATGTGCCGCGCATTAATCATGCGCTTAAGGTATTTTCGTTTGCGTCTTTTATTGCACATTCCGAGGCCTGCACTGATGAAGAAATCTTTATAATTGAGGCTGCTTCACTTTTACACGACATAGGCATTCACAATGCCGAAAAAAAATATAATTCGTGTGCAGGAAACTATCAGGAAATAGAAGGACCTCCTGTTGCAAGGGATCTTTTGTCTCCTCTGTCATTACCGGAGGATGTTCTGGACCGGATTTCATTTCTCATCGCTCATCATCATACGTACAATAAGATTGAAGGGATTGATTATCAAATCCTCATAGAAGCAGACTTTATAGTAAATATATATGAAGATAACATGAATGCTGATCAGATCCTTTCCGTTAAGAAAAA
The DNA here is from genome assembly GCA_022704725.1 of Spirochaetota bacterium. Taxonomy (GTDB): domain Bacteria; phylum Spirochaetota; class Spirochaetia; order Treponematales; family Treponemataceae; genus JAAZLA01. The sequence continues at coordinate 2,172 of JAKJFV010000049.1, read as the reverse complement.
ACTGTTTAAAACAAAAAGCGGAATAGCGCTGATTGAAAGCCTGTATGAAAAACAATGAGAGTGAAGTAAAAAAAATATTTAAATGGAACTTTTTTAAAGAATGAGTCTCTAATAGTTCAGGAAACAGGTAATGCTTAATCTCGTAAAAAATTGGATGGATGAATACGGAGACTCATTAACAAAGGCTGTAACTCTCTTAACGGGCGAGGAACATACTGCGCAGGATATTGTCCAGGATGTATTTGTATCGGTTATTTGTTCATCCTCTCCTTTCCGGGGCGAATCAAAACCCTACTCATACTTGTACAGAATAGCGCTCAATAAGATCAGCCGGTATAGAAAAAAAAGAAAGTATCATAATGAGTTCTCAGATACGGTAAAAGGCGATCATACATTCAGTCCCGAAATTGTTAATGAAAAATCGGATGACCTCATGTATGTTAGAACCTCTGTCGCAAGTCTTAGTCCAAAATTACAAGCCGTCATTGTCTTATTTTATTTTAATGATTATTCCATTGCCGACATTTCTGCCTGTCTCTCTATTCCGGAAGGGACGGTAAAAAGTAGATTATCGCGGGCAAAAATTCAGCTCGAAGCATTGCTTAAAAAGGAGGGTTATCCTTATGCATGATTTGTTCAAAAAAAGCGTAGATGCTGTTCATTTTAACAAAAAAGATGAGGTTATCAGTTTTGCATTACAAAAAAGACCCCGCTCGTTTGAGAAAGCTGCTCTTGTGTTTTTACGTATAACACAGGCAGCCTGTATTCTTTCAATACTGATTGTTGTAGGTTTCTCTGTGTTTACCTTTACCGCATCCGGTTTTTTTACAAGAGAGAATCCTTCTAGTATCTCAATCGACAATAACACACCCTTTGCCTTTATCCGTTATGCATCACTCATTGAGGAGAAATGGAATGAAAACTAAGACTGCGCTCATTAGAGCGTTCTTTTTCTTAACAGCTTCTGTTCTTTTATTAGTCCTCTATGGGGTTTTCTTACCCCGGGTCTTATACGGGGCAATATCTGTTAGTCTCGAGAAAAATGAAATGGAGAGCGCTTATAAGCTAACTGATATAATGATCCGTTTTTTCCCGTCTCATGAAAAAACACAGGACCTTATTCTTAGCTCTCTGCCTTCTTCAAACGGTATTGATGCGGTCTACACAAAGGATATTGTAATCGGCCCATGGTTTAGTTCACAAAGGCATAATCAAGAAGGAACTGTCCGTGTCGATGAAAACTTTAGTGAGAAAATACTCCGGGTTGCGGAAGCACAAAAAATGGAGATGTGGAAGTGGAATGTGTATGAAAGATTGGGTTTATTTCTTACTTCATCAGGCTCATATATTGAAGCAGAAGATATCCTTATAAAAGCGGCTGAAGGTTTTGAAGAGTTAACATCCTTATCTCAAGCGAGGCGGTCTTATTACTTCCTTGCAAAAAATGCAAGAGCATCAGGTAATAAGGAAATGGATTATTTTTATCTTTCTATTGCCGGATCTGAGAAGTTTGATGAGTGCAGCGATACGGACGGTGTCCTTGCAGAGCTGGGTCATCTGTACCTGGAGAAGGGAATGCTGGATGAGGCAGAAAAACTTTTTAATAGAACAATAAGTTCGTTCGAGGAATATAGGGCAGAGCTTGCTGCACAAGGACAAGAGGCTTTCGATATAGAAATACAAAGACCATGGCAGCGTTCCCGAAACGGCTTAAAAATGATTGAATCCTTTCGTTCACAAAACGGCGGAAAAGTAAAAAAAGTTTCCGGATCAATAACTTTTTCCGGAACACCTTTGTCCGGTGTTAGCGCATACCTTATGCCCTATGAAGAAAACTCAATGTATATGGATATGGGTTTTGATTATAATGAAAATACGTTCTCCGCTGTAAGTGATGAAGAAGGTCTGTTCAATTTCTTTGGTGTACCGGAAGCTTCTTATAAAGTAATTTTCGGTTTTTCGGCTTATCAGTTAAAAGATGCCGGCAAGTTTCATATACCGGAAATTGTTACAGTAGGAGCCGGAGAAGACACGGTATTTGCTATACAAATACATCCGAAATTCGAAGTTATTGCTGCTGAGATTATCAGACCGGGTTATGAGAAGGTTATGCAGTTTTCTTGGGAGCCGGTGAACGATGCGGAGAACTATGAAATCCGTCTTTTTGTTAAA
>JAKJFV010000048.1 GCA_022704725.1 Spirochaetota bacterium | reverse complement strand
AGAATTCTGCAGGAGTAGAGTCTACTGAAGATGACCTTGAAGCTATACGCCGCCAGGCATTGGAAGAAACCCGAAGAATTCAAGGAAAAACAGTTTCCCCCGAAAAAGCCATAGACAATACCCTCGTTGAAAATAGTGACGATATTGTCCGTGAGCAAGAAACGAATACTACCGTAACAAACTCTGCAGGTATTACCTATGATTATGAACGGGAAGAAAGTTATATAAAGAATAATTCGGAAAATTCTGCCTCAACGAAATATATGTATAAAGAGCCTGAACTTACATGGCATTATTTTTCAATAGGTTTGTTTCCCGAAATTGGTTATCCAATGCCGCTTCCTCAAAATGTGTATGTTTCTCTAAGTCCCTTTACGGCACATACTAGAAATGTTTTTGGTGGTCAGATAGCTTGTTTTACTGCTTTTTCTACCTATTCAATAGCAGGTTTGCAATTAGCAGGTTTTATGACTAATACGGGAATACTTAGAGGTGGACAGTTTTCGGGTTTTATGAATATTGCTAAAGATTCCATTGGTGCACAGGGAGCCGGATTTATGAACATTGCTACAGACCTTAAAGGCGTACAGGGTTCAGCTTTTATGAATGTTTCCAATGACCTTATAGGGGTGCAGTTTTCAAGTTTTATGAATATAGCAAATAACATTAAAGGTGTCCAGCTTGTAGGTTTTCTCAATATTGCCCGGGGAAGCTCTGCGGGAGTTCAAGTATCGGGGCTTTTAAACATTGCTGAAGAAATTAAGGGAGCGCAGATTGGTTTTATTAACATAGCAAATAAAAACAGCGGTGTTGCCATTGGTCTTCTTAATTTTATTAAAGATGGTGTTATGTCGCCCGGAATATACTGGGAAAAAGGTAATAATCTTATGTTCCAGTACCAGGGTGGAACAAAGGCTTTTTTTACTACTTTTATGATTGGCATTCCGCTGAGTGCTAATCATAGTTACTATATAAGCGGAGCCGGTGCAGGCGTTCGTTTCAATGAAAATAAAAGCATTAGTTTTGATGTAGAGCTTTTATTTAAGTCAATTCGTAATTTTGATTATGACTCAGGTGAACTATTTTTGTTTAAGCCAGTTTACATGCTAGATCACGACACAGCAGATGCCGTATATGTGATAGATATTTTCAATATTGAAAATACCATGCCCAGTATACGCATGACATGGAATTTTTCGCCCATTAATAAACGTTTGTCGGGTTTTATTGCCCTATCATACGATATGATGTTTGCTTCATGGAATGAACATGTCTTTAGTTACTGGGACCACGGTAAGCCAATTTTATCGAAAGATGATGATTTCAAAGTCTATATGGCATTTTCTGCCGGTATAAAATTTTAAGCTTTACGGAAAAAGCCTTTTAAATTGCTTCATCGCTTTGTGTTGCAAGCTGGTGAAGCTCCTAGACGACCGAGACGATCTGTGGAGTTTAAAATCGCATAAACGAAACTATTGCTCCGTTAGTAAAAAATATGGTATGCTTTTAGCTATGAAAGCTGTTAAAGGTATTACATTTTTTTGCGTCTTTCTTCTGGCACATATTTTTATTTCCTGCTCAAACCTTATGGGTTACGGAGTTATACTCTGGTCTATACCTGAAGAAAATCTATACGACGGAGATATTGTTCCTGTATACATCAAATCTAATATTAATGAGGTCTATGTAATTGGAATCCCCGGAACTGATCGTAAAATAGAACTTCCTTTATGGCAAATAACCGATCCTGTTTCTAAAAAGGATGCTGAGAAAAATGCTCTCCGTTTTCAAGAATATAAGGGTGTATATGCATTGGTAAAAGAAGACGGCTTATTTGTACGTAATGAACCAACAAATACTGGCCGGCAGATATATAGACTTAAACAGGATGAAATAATAAAGGTCTTATATAAGGGAAAGGGTGCCCCCGTTGCAAATTTTGAAGGCGACTGGCTTCGCGTAATCATGCAGGATGGCACCATAGGCTGGCGTTTTTCATATAATCTAACACTCTTTAATGAATCGGAAGGTATAAAAGGGAATACAGTTGTAGAAGAAGTAGATGAGGTGCTTGAATCGGTTCTAAAAACACGATGGTATCCTGAGTCGTATCAAACAATGATTAGAAACAATACAATTGATATAGAGGCTATGAATCCTTCTCATGGTTTTATAACAGGTGCTCAGTCAAAGATAACAGAATTAATTATGCCCTCCTTTTCTTTATCATATTCGTATGAAGGTGTACAAAAAATAGATAAAAATGTATATGAGTTTCTTAATACTCCTCTTACCATGACAATTAAAAATCCATCTGCTGTTGTCATTCAATATAAGGATAGTTCGGGCAAGCCCTCTTCCTATTCATTTACTGCATTAGCAGATAATCCTGCAGACCTTATATCAGCTGAAAAATCCAGAAGGCAGGTTTTGTTTAATGCATTGCTTTCATCCGGTCCAAGTTATTCAAGCTCAAATTACGGGGTTCTGCAGTTTATTGAAGGGAATTCCTTCCTGTGGACCGGCTACAGTCTTCTGTCTCCCTCTGTTATACCATCCGGTGCCGGAAGCAGGGGAAAAGTCGAACTTAAATACTTCTTGGGAAAAGAATTAAGCTTTGTTTATGACGGTATACTATCATTATCGTTTGACAGCCGTGATGAAGAAATATGTTTTTTCTATAAACTTGAAGAAACAGGTCTGCGTCTTGAGCATCTTCCTTTTTCTCTTATAAGTAATAATACAGCGGAAAGACAAAGTTCAAACCCGCTGGTAATGTTTTTTGCAAGGTAATTAATCATGGCATTTGTTCAGTTTTCAAAAGTATCGCTGGCCTTCGGCGACAGGGATATTTTAAAAGAGGTTTCCATAAACCTTGCCTCGGGAACCAAGGCGGCTCTTGCAGGCAGCAACGGCTCGGGAAAAACCACTCTTATGAAGGTGCTTGCGGGCATTACTCCCTGCGATACCGGGGACAGAGCTGTTCAAAAAAATACCCGCATCGGGTATCTTCCTCAGGCCGGCATCGTTCACAAGGGCTGTACGCTGCGTGAAGAAACTGACAGAGCTTTTTCCTTCGGTTATGACCTTCTTAATGAGATGGATGCCATCGGCGATGAACTTGCAAAAAATCCTTTAAAAAATCAGGTTCTCTTAGAGCGGCATCATGAGATTCAGAGAATTCTGGAGGAATCTTCCTGGTACAGAAGGGAAACTCTCGCTGAGCAGATTCTTTTGGGACTCGGCTTTGACCGTAAAGATTTGGAACGGAATGTCGAAGAGTTTTCGGGCGGCTGGCAAATGAGAATTGCGCTTGCGAAAATTCTTCTTGAAAACCCCGATATTCTTCTTCTCGATGAGCCTACGAATTACCTCGATATTGAAGCGCGTAACTGGCTTGAGCAGTTTCTTAAAGATTTCACAGGCGGTTTTTTACTGGTAAGCCACGACCGCTACTTTCTTGATGTAACTATTAATGAGGTTTATGAACTTTTTGACGGTTCACTGCACCGGTATCCTGGAAATTTTACCCATTATGAAAAAGTACGGGAAGTAGAGCTTGAAAGTCTCATAGCCCGGTATGAAATTCAGCAGGAAGAAATAAAGAAACTCGAAGATTTTATAAGACGTTTTGGTGCAAAGGCGACAAAGGCGGCACAGGCTCAGGAAAGACAAAAGCAGCTGGATAAAATGGAGCGCATCGAAATACCGGAGACATTAAAAAAAATACATTTTAATTTTCCGCCCTCTCCGCATTCAGGACGGCTTGTTGTGAGTCTTGAACACATTTCAAAAACATACTGCAATGAAAACTCTTCCAATACTGTTATTAAGGATCTTGATCTTGTTGTGGAAAAAGGAGAACGGCTTGTCATAGCAGGACGGAACGGTGCCGGTAAAACAACTCTTTTGCGTATTATAGCTGGAGAAGACAGCAGCTATGAAGGACTGGTAAAGCTTGGCAGCGGAGTTTCTGTCGGGTACTTTTCGCAGGATAATGCAGAAAAAATTACGGGCAATGTATCAATGCTGGAGATGCTCGAAAGCGAGTCTCCGCTTGAGCTTATTCCAAAACTGCGCGACATGCTCGGCTCCTTTTTATTCCGCGGGGACGATGTATATAAATCTCTTGATGTTCTTTCCGGCGGTGAGAAAAGCCGTCTAGCCCTGCTTAGAATTCTTTTAAAACCGGTCAATCTTTTAATTCTTGATGAAGCGACAAACCACCTGGATCTTCATTCCAGAGATGTGCTTTTAAATGCATTAAAAGGCTTTGGCGGAACAGTTCTTTTTGTTTCCCATGACCGCGGTTTCATAGAAAGCTTGGCTACAAGGGTATTAGAACTTTCATCCGGCCGGCACAGGGTTTTTCCGGGCAATTATTCTTATTACCTTGAGCGGCTTGAAGATGAAAAAAACGGGATTATTGCTTCCCCCCTCACACATACCGGTACGCCTTCTTCTATCGGCAGAAAAACTGATATAAACGAAAATCAGATAAGCGGAAATCAGAAATCCTGGGAAGAAGACAAAAAAATTAAGGCTGAGAAAAGAAGACTGGAAAAAGAAGAAAGCCGTCTTTTAGAAGAAATCAGCATGCTCGAAGAAAAGAAGAGTGCACTCGTCATAGAGCTTGCAAAGCCCGAGGTGTATTCCGACGGCGAAAAATGCCGCAAGGTGCAGGCTTCGCTCGAAAGTATTGATGCCGGTATTCACACAATTACCCAGGAATGGGAAAAAATCAGCGGGCTGCTTTCTCAAATGGAATCTTCAATCTAGATTTTAAGGTATTCGTTTTTATCGAGTAAAAGATACTTTTCATTTGCATCTTTCATAATAATATCATAGGTCTTGTCGAAGAGTTCTGTAGAGAGCCTCAGTTTGTTTTCTTTGGTAGACCAGATGCCTTCTTTTACTGTCGGATTGTAAAATTCAAAATTTTCTTTATCTTTCCATCCGTTATATGTTTTATGGGTAAAGGTGTAGTCAGAATAAAAAAAGTAAATATCTCCTTCCATTGTATCAATAGAATAATTAGACCATGCACCGATGAGCCTTTCATCGTGATCAGGATGAGGCTTTAAAAAACCGTCAGCACAGCTTACAAGAAGGAAAAGCGACAGCGCTATAGTTCCTGTTAATAATACTTTTTTCATAGACAAACACTCCGTAATACTTTATAAATTGACAATATCATGAATATTGTTGGGCGTCAATATTTCAGTAGAGAAAATGGATATAAAACAGTCAATGACAAAGAAATTCTTATATGATATAATTAGTAAGGAGTTATTATGAAAGTATTAGTAATCGGCGGTGCCGGGTATATCGGCAGTCATGTTGTAAAAGAACTGATGAAAAATAATCATTCTGTCACTGTTTTTGATAATCTTTCTTCCGGTTTATTACAGAACTTATTTCCGGAAAATGATTTTATTGCAGGAAATATTCTATATAAAGAGGATCTTGAAAAGGCTTTTTCCCGGGGATTTGATGCGTTTATTCACTTAGCCGCCTTTAAAGCTGCAGGTGAATCAATGGTAAGCCCTGAAAAATATTCTGTAAATAATATTACCGGAACCCTCAATATTTTGAACACAGCCTGTGAACATAAATGTCTTAACATGGTTTTTTCATCATCTGCTGCAATCTTTGGAGAGCCGCAGTATCTGCCTATAGATGAGGATCATCCAAAAAATCCTGAAAACTATTACGGCTTTACAAAACTGGAAATTGAGCGGTTTATGGCCTGGTATGATCAATTGCGCGGTTTGAAATACGCTTCCCTGCGATACTTTAATGCTGCCGGCTACGACGTAGACGGCGTGCTGACAGGCCTTGAGCAGAATCCTGCAAATTTGCTGCCGATCATTATGGAAACTGCTTGCGGTATGCGCAAAGAGATGAAGGTTTTTGGAACCGATTACGAAACAGAGGACGGAACCTGCATAAGAGATTATGTTCATGTTACCGATTTAGCCTCTGCTCATGTTAAGGCTCTTGAGTACATTACTAAGAATAGTGAAAGTATTACCGTGAATCTCGGCAGCGGAAAAGGTTTGTCGGTTTTTGAAATGATTAATACTGCCCGTAAAATTACTGGCAGAGCAATTCCTTCTATAAATGTTGAACGCAGAGCAGGCGATCCTGCCTGTCTTTATGCTGTTTCAGAAAAGGCAAAAAAACTGCTGGACTGGGAAACAAAGTACTCAGATGCAGATACACTTATACGCACAACATGGAATGTTTATAACAAAAAATAGGTAGCTTTTTGTGCTTAATAAGGTGTTATATTAGAGGACTACTTAATGGATAAACTTACTGCTCTTTCAAATTTTATTGATAATCAGGCTTCTTCAATGGTTGATCTGCAGAGCATGCTTACAAGCATTCCTGCTCTTGATCCTGGAAGCGGAGGGAAGGGTGAGCTCGCAAAGTGCCGGGCATTGGAAAAATGGCTCACGGAAAAGGGTTTTACTTCATTGGAACGTTTTGATTGTCCTGATCCACGCTCAGAAGGCGGAGTGAGACCTAATCTTGTCGTTACGGTAAAGGGAACGAATTCGGACCGGAGCATCTGGATTATGTCGCATCTTGATGTTGTACCTGCCGGGGAGCTTTCTTTATGGAAAACGGACCCATGGACGGTAGTTGAAAAAGACGGCAGGATTTTCGGCCGCGGTGTTGAAGATAATCAGCAGGGGATGGTTTCATCTATTTTTGCAGCTCTTTCTTTTATTGAGCTTGGAATTAAGCCTGTTAATGATGTGAAACTTTTATTTGTTTCTGATGAAGAGACCGGTTCTGATTACGGGATTCAGTATTTACTTAATGAACACAGCCTTTTCGGTAGGGATGACTTAATAATTATTCCTGACGGGGGTGACAGTAAGGGTGAAACTATTGAGATTGCAGAAAAGAATCTTCTTTGGATGAAGATTAAAACTGCAGGAAAACAAACACATGGATCGAGGCCGGATGAAGGAAATAATGCGTTTCTCGCTGCCTGCGATTTTGCTCTTCGTCTGCACGGTATGATCGATGTTTTTTCTGCACGCGATGAGCTTTTTGAACCGCCTGTTTCTACATTTGAGCCGACTAAAAAAGAGGCAAATGTACCGAACGTAAATACGATCCCGGGGGATGATGTTTTTTACATGGACTGCCGGATTCTCCCCTGCTATTCTCTTAACGAGGTGCGCAAAGAGGTAAAAAAGAGAGCGGGGGATGTTGAGTCAAAGTACGGTGTGAGCATCAGCATAAGCGAGGAACAAGCTGTTGAATCGCCTGCTACCCGAAAAGATGCTCCGGTTGTCACAGAATTGACAAGGGCGATTGAGTTTGTATATGGTAATAAGGTCCGCCCCATCGGTATAGGAGGCGGTACTGTCGGCGCCTATTTGAGGAAGGCAGGATTAAATGCTGCAGTCTGGTCGAGGCTTGATGAAACAGCTCATCAGCCGAACGAATATTGTGTTATATCTCACATGACAGGAGATGCAAAAGTTCTTGCCTCTGTTATGTGCGGTTCAATATGTTAAGAAGCCGGTTGGCTGAATTTTGTTAAATATAGAAAAGAGAGGTATGTACATGAAAAAATTAATTCTTGCGCTTACTGCGTTGGCTGCAGTGTTGGTATTGAGTGCTTGCTCAAGCAGTGCCGGACCGGATCCGAGAGCTTCGACTGGAAGATCGGTAACACGAATTGATTCCGATACACAAACTGACTTGAGCGGTTACTGGAATGATACCGATGTCCGGATTATTGCAGATACTCTTGTAGCAGAATGTGTTAATGCTCCCAGCATTGTTAATTTTATCCGGGACACAAAACGGGTTCCTGTTGTTATTCTTGGAACATTTAAAAATCAAAGTGACGAGCATATTGATACTTCAATTCTTGCAAAGAAATTTGAAATTGCTCTGGTAAACAGCGGCAAGGTTGACTTCGTTGCAAGTAAAACAGAAAGAGCCGAAATTCGTTCTGAACGTGAAGACATGCAGGAATGGTCAAGTGAGGATTCTGCAAAGGCCTTGGCAAATGAATCTGCAGCAGATTTCATGCTCATTGGTTATGTAAAAACTATTGTTGATTCCGGCGGCGGTGATTCTGTTAGAACATATATTGTTAATGCAGAGCTTGTTGATGTTGAAAGAAACCGGAAAGTATGGGTTGGAGAAAACTCAGAAATAAAAAAATACATAACGAGAGCTTCCAGCAGGTGGTAATGTAATATGATACTGGACCGAAGAGCGCTTATTCTCACATACAGTGTTCTCTGTTTCTTTTTGATTTCATGCGTCACGGCTTCAATGAATCATAGTCCTGTGTCAAATCATGTTGCAGGTTCTGAATTCGCAGAAGCGGTGTATTTCATAGAAGAAAATCAGCAGGAACTGTATACAAAAAATGATTTAGTACTAAAGTCTCTCGATATTGGACTTCTATCTCATTATAATAGGGATTTTAAATACTCTTCGATGCAGCTGTCGGAAGCAGAACGCTTCATGTATGAGTACTATACAAAAAGTATTTCACAGTCCATCAGTTCTTTTTTATTAAATGATAATGTAATAGATTATGCCGGCGATCCCTATGAAGATATATATACTAATCTTTTTATGGCATTAAATTATGCTTCACAGGGGAATATTGAAAGCGCCTTTGTTGAAATTCGCCGGTTCGATAATAAACAAAAGGAACTTTCGTTAACGTATCAGGGTGCAATTCAGGAAGCAAAAAATCAGGTAGCTGCAGGAAATGATTTTTCGGGGAATGTTGAGTTTCATAATTCAGCCTTAGCACGCTACATAAGTATGCTCCTGTAC
>JAKJFV010000047.1 GCA_022704725.1 Spirochaetota bacterium | reverse complement strand
ATACGCCGCTCCTGCAATATATTTTTGTGCATCTTTATGTTTCATACTTTGAGAAAATCGTTCAAGCAGTAAATCTCTGTTATGATCCCAAACGAAGATCTTTATGGAGTCTTTGCCGTTTTTTTCTAAAAGAGGACCAAGACAGCTGCAGGCAAATTCCGCTTCATCATCTGCACTCCAGATACATGAGTCCCAGACCTGTACGGCTGCCGGTTCATTTTGTATACTCACTGCCCATACTGATATATCCTCTTGTTCGAGTTCCTGTATGTACCGTAAAATAAAAGAAGCCCAGAGTTTTTTATACTGCGGAAGAAGTTTTCCTCCGTGATTCATAGACCCGTTATCTTTCATCCATGCAGGCGGCGACCACGGACTTATCATAAGCATTATTTTTTTACTCTGCGTTTTTTCGACCACAGAACAACAATCCTTAATAAGGGGAATAAGATACTGAGCAGGTCTTTCCATGGAAAAGCTTTCAAGTGTTTCATCTTTTTTTTCAAGGCAGGACCAGTTATCTAATGAGAAGTCGCAGGAATTTATGTGAGAGCGCGCGATGGTGTATTTATTGCCGTCAACGGATCCAAAATAGGAGTTAATAACTTCTTCTCTTTTTTTTACGGGCAATGTCGAAAGTACATAGGCTGAAGATTCTGTAAGCGCTCCGCCGAAACCCTCTATTGTCTGATGCTCCTGAGTTTTATCGATGACAATGGTGCACATCGGCTGCTTTTCCGAACTTATTCTATTTTCTATACTGATATTCTGCAGTCTTGCACTGCTGCCTTTACAGGTTTCATGTATTGAATAGTTTTTCATTTTTCTTTCCTTTATTGATGGAGTAATTGGCCGAAGGTATTTATTGTTACGGTTATTTGCCGAATATTTTTATCCCGGCCGAATAATCGTTGAGACCATTCCTTGTTTAGTACAAGACCCTCAATTACTGTTTCTTCTTCCCTGCCTCTTATTGAATGCGAAATAACAATATTGGGATCCTTTTCCTTATTATAGAGGTATCTTACAGGAATAGAAGCCCATGTAAAATTGAGATCGGAGTTTTGAGTGAGTTCTGTGGTTTCAAGAATTACAGGATTAAACTCTGCACATTGATTCTTTACCCGTAAGCCGAGCTCTCCCATTCTTGTTAGTATTTCTTCTTTTACCTGTCCTGTCATTCCCGGCTGCTTCGCACCCTGTTCATACGGTGTGTGAGAATAGGGGTCAAATGGGAATGCTCCGTATTCTTCCGGTTTTTTATTGTAGCCTATTCCCTTTCTTACATCGTAATAATAATGCGCAAGAGAGTGTGCATCTTTTAAATGCATTTCATCTTTTGTATCTTTATACAAGTCATAGGTTTTCCACATATTTTCCTGAACAGAAAGCATAAGCTTTGCAACCATATGCCAGTAGATGCTTCCTAGTCCTTCATACGCATAGAATGTCCCTGATCGTCCGGTAAAACTTTGGTGATTAAAAACCTTTTCATATAGTGAAATAATTTCTGAAAATCCTGAGTTTGCGGGACTAAGTGTGTCCCTTGTAATTATTTCATTGAGTTTGTTTTGAAGAGTTCTGCTGTTCGTAAAATCTGCATTAAAATGGCAGACATTATTTATATCTTTACGAATAATTCTTCTGTCATCTTTTTCAATCATTAATTTTAATAAAGGAATATTTTCTGCTTCTTCTTTTGAAAAGGAGTTTTTGGAAAGAAATAAAGGAAGTTCTTTATTAGGGTAGAGAATGTATGAATGCTGGTTATCTACATAAAGTTCACTGTTTCTTAATGCAGAACATACTTCTATTGTTTCCTGTGATGTTAATAATCCGGAAGATAAAACGGCAACCTGTCCTTCGAGCATTACAGGCAGGTATTCAATCTGAATTGTATTGGCATTAATTTTCATTGTGTTGTATGCATGAAATAAACCATCTGTTCGTTTGTTCATTCGAATTGAATATTCACAGTGCTGTAAGAATATAGTTATTCCATCAAGCAGTTCTGCTTTTGACATTTCACTGTGTCTGTCTGGAATTCCTATGCTGTACAGTATCTTTCTTTGATCTTCAAAGGCTCTTCCTGCAGCGTCTGTAAATTCTTTTCTAAGAGAGTCAGACTCTGCAGCATCCTGCGGATTATATTTTGTATAGATTTTGAATAATGAGGCAAAAAGATTTTTTACTTCGGGAGTTACCGTGAAGTAATCATCATTATTACGTGCTATAATATTTTTTAGGGTATTAAGGTATCTGTATAAATAGCATAAAGTTACAACTGATAATCCATAGCCTGCTAAGGCATTGTTCGCATCATTCCATTCCGGTCTTTGGGTATTGAGCCAGATGCCCCCTCCGGGAATCAGCGATGAAAGCTTCGTTAAACATACCTGCAGCAGTTTTGCCGTCATGCTTACAAGGACAGGTTTATTTTCATTATCGAGATAAAGCTGTGCGTCCATTCCGATTGTCTTTTGAAGCTCATTAATTTGTGTATTTAAATTTCTGTCAAAAAAAATACTTTCTCTTGGGTTGCTCATTATTTCATCATGAGATTTTAACTTGTACGGTACACGGGTAGAAGAAAACCGTTTTTCATTCAGCTCTGTAATTATAGGGTCATTAAAAGAACAGGCTGTTTCTAGAAGTTTACAAAGGTAGATAACCTGATGATCACCCCAGTATCCAATATTCGCCCACGGGTTATTCTCCTGTGGAACTTCCCAGTGACAGCTTGTACGTGAAAGGGAACCGGGGTTATAGCCGTCTGCTGTCATTGAATCAAGAAAAAGAGAAATCATATTGGGGAGAAAATAGGGAAATGAATAGGCAAGCGGTTCCCAATTTTGAAAAATATCTCTCCAGTTGCCTTCATAGTTAAGTATAGGATTTTTCTTTTCATCCTGAATATGAATTTTAAACCGGTTCCAGGGACGGCTCGGGTCACCGTGTTTTCTTGAAAATGACAGGGGCATGTAATCATAGAATATTCTTAACAGATGTATATTTCCGGATTTTTTAATACAGTGTTTTAGTTCTTCATATGTAATTTCTGCATTGCAGGAATCTAATACTTTTTCTGCACTGTCTAAGAGTAGAAGATTTTTTTGTGAGACAAAAAGAAGAAAGTCGTTTTTTTGTATGCGGTCTTCATTAAGGAAAATTCCGCCTCTCATTATATTAAACATTACATTTGCACTATGATGAACACAGGCTGTCATATTTCCGGTATGCTGTATTCCGTCTGCAAGGTTAATATAGCTCTTCATTTTATCTATGCCCTGCTGTATGTTTTGCACTAATTTTTTTGTAATGTCATTTTTGTCTTGTAATTCTTTTTGAATAAGGGCTATATCGCTTGAATCGAGATGTGTGTCAAATACCTGGAACCATTGTTCACTCTCTGATGAGTGCAGTGTAATATTGCGGTGTATGAAGCACGAGGGGCGCCTCCCTTTAAGTACTTTAGTGAATGGTATTTTATCTTTTCTTTTGAAGAATGATGGCGTTTCAGGATCTGTGTAGACTTCGTCGTTTGTACTAAACCAGGATATATTCGCATACAATCCTTCGCAGGGTTCGGCCTTGTCGCTTACAATTGACGATACAGCAAAAACTGCAAGATTTGAAGACGGGTCAATATCAGTTTTTTTGTATGCATCAAGCAGAATGCTGTTTTCATTTTGGAAGTCGCTTGTTGTGCATGAACTCATTATATTCTGAGCTCCATCGAGAATATATATTTCTTTTTTTTGAGTGCCTTTATTTGTCAGGCAAACATGACGGACAAGTCCGTAGCTGTCGCTCGATGTCCATCCGTACATAAAAGTCAGTTCGAGATCGGTATTTATTTCTTCAAAATATACTTTTGTTCCTGTAGTGTTTTTGTATATGTTTCTTTGTATGGTGTAATTATCTTTTCCCTGGTCATAGAAGGGCTGCCAGTAATATTCTTTATTTTCACTGACGATTCTTACAGCTGTAAATGAGCCGGTGTAGGAGCGGGCATCAAATACCTTGTCTGCAGTGTAATAGGGGAACACTGCATTATTACTGTCAACTCTGCCTGCTGTGATGCCGCCTTGCGACCAGCAGAAATTCCAAATATCGGAAGAGCTTGTGATGCTCATAAAAAAATTATCCATTTCATCATAGTTTTCTATTTTGTAAAAATCATCATTCATAAATCTGACAAAGCTTCCGTTCACTTTGCTTTTAGCATTCTGCATATAGGCCTCCTCAATTATTCTGTATCGTAGAATAGAAGAGCTTAACTGAGCTGTCAATTGAAAAGCGGCAGAAAAAAAATGAAAACCGAAAATATTACACCTTTATGAAAATTATCATTCTGGTACCCCTAGTGGAGTGCTGATATACTTCAGACTCAGGAAGGCAAATTATGAAACAAATACAACTGCACAAGAAAACTTTTTTTCAAAGATTCCGCGATGAAAAATATTTACAAATAATGGCTTTACTCGGTATTGCATGGATGCTGGTCTTTAATTATGCACCTATGTACGGAATAATAATTGCGTTTAAGAAAAATTATAGAATTACGGTTCCTTTATTCAGTTTAGATTTTTTGAAATCTGAATGGGCTGCAAACGGAGGCTTCTTTCATTTTATTCAGTTTTTCAAGGATGAAGAATTTGTAAATATTATGACAAATACCCTGGGAATAAGTTTAATAAAATTATGTGTCAATTTTCCTCTTCCAATTGTTTTTGCTTTGTTTCTAAATGAGGTACGCAGTCAAAAATTTAAAAAGGTTGTTCAGACAATTTCTTATCTTCCTCACTTTTTATCGTGGGTAGTGCTCGGCGGAATTCTAACAACATGGTTGAGTGAAACCGGTTTGTTTAATGAACTGCTGGTAAAAACCGGTCTTATAGAACAGGGGAAAACATATTTAGCCTACCCTGAATATTTTTGGTCAATAATAATTCTTTCAGATTTATGGAAGGAGCTGGGCTGGTCGGCAATTATTTATCTGGCAGCAATTGCAGGTATAGATCAGGAGCTTTATGAAGCAGCCCGTATAGACGGAGCCGGAAGAATGCGTCAAATATTTTCAATAACCCTTCCTTCTATAAGCGGTACAATAACTATACTTTTTATTCTTGCTGTCGGCGGTTTGTTTAATTCAAACTTTGATCAGATCTTTGTTTTATGGAACCCTCTCAATTCATCGCGCAGTAATGTAATTGATATTTACACCTACAATGTTGCTATGAGAGGAATGAGATACTCTTATGCTGCTGCCATAGGATTATTTAAATCTGTTGCCGCCTTTATTCTTCTCTTTATTGCGAATAAGGTAACCAAAAAAATTAACGAAACATCTTTGTTCTAAAAAGGAGCTTGCAATGACGAACAGAAGTTTAAAGACATATACAATAGGCGATAAGTTTTTAGTCGGGCTTATGGTGCTTCTTTGCTTTATTACCCTATACCCCGTCTGGTACACAGTAGTAATCTCTTTTAACGATTCAACAGATTCTCTTCGGGGCGGAATTTACTGGTTCCCAAGAAAGTTTACCCTGCAAAGCTATATAACGGTTTTCCAGGATAAGACGATTATAAAGGCTTTTAGAGTAACAATTTTACGAACCCTTATAGGTACTGTTACGAATGTTTTATTTACATCTATGGTAGCATTTGCGCTTTCTAAAAATCATATTATGGGCAGAAAGCTTTATATGATTATTGGAACAATAACGATGTTTTTCGGCGGCGGTCTAATTCCGTATTTTATTCTTATAAAAAACATAGGTTTGTATGACAGTTTTTGGGTGTATGTTATACCTTCACTTTTTAATTTCTACAATATGATTATATTCATAGCCTTTTTAGAGAGCTTCCTGCAGGTCTTGAAGAATCTGCAAAGCTTGACGGCGCTAATGAGATAGTAATTTTTATTAGAATAATTCTGCCTCTTTCTATGCCGGTACTCGCAACGATAGCTTTGTTTACCGGAGTGTATCATTGGAATGACTACTTCATGGGAGTCATGTATACAAACAAACAGGATCTGCAGCCTATACAGACTTTTCTATACAGAATTGTAGCAAGCGCCAGCGCCTCAAAAACAGTAGTTGCAATGCCTGCAGGTGTTGCAGCACAGCAGGTTAGTTCCCAGTCTGTGCGTCTGGCAACGATGGTTGTAACAACCGCACCCATTGTCTGCGTGTATCCGTTTCTTCAAAAATATTTTGTTAAGGGTATGTTAATTGGTTCAATTAAAGGGTAAAATTGTACGTATGAATGAGTTACGGACAATTACTCTTTTGAAAATAAGTAAGCATTTTCATAAGGAGGAAAAAATGAAAAAAGCGTTAATTATGGTTCTGATGATCTTAATGATCGCATCAGTTGTGTTTGCGGCCGGTAAAAAAGATACCCCAGCTGCAGGTACTGCTGCAGGAACAGCAGATGTCCCGGGATGGAAGGCAAATGCAGAAACACCCATCACCTTTGACTGGTACATCCACTTCAGCTGGTTTGCACGCTCATGGGGGAACTCTCAGGTTTCTAAGTACATCACCGAAAAAACCGGTGTTAATGTAAACTTTGTAGTACCGGCAGGAAATGAGGCAGAAAAACTCAATTCCATGATTGCAGGCGATGCTCTGCCGGATATTATAACTCTCGGCTGGTATGAAGGCCAGGTTCCGATGATGATCGATGCAGGTCTTGTATATTCACTTGATGAATTAGCAAAGGATTATGATCCCTATTTCTTTAAAGTTGCAAACCCGGACAAACTCGGCTGGTACCGCCAGGCAGACGGTAAAGTTTACGGGTATCCTAACGCATCATATACTCCGCAGGATTATGATAAGTACGCAGGAAAATTAACATCAAATGAAACATTCCTTGTCCGTAAAGATATGTACGAAGCAATCGGCAGCCCCGATATGTCAACTCCCGACGGTTTCCTCGGAGCCCTCCGCGCTGCAAAGGCAAAGTTCCCGACTGTTAACGGACAGCCTCTAATTACATTTGGAACAAATGAATTCGGCGACATTGGAAATAATATGCTTCAGGCTTATCTTCAGCACTTCCTTGCAATATCTCCGGAAAAAAACGGCAAGTTCTATGATGCAAATCTCGGCCTTGAAGATCCTGAATATGTCCGCTGGTTAAAAGTTCTCCGCCAGGCACATTCAGAAGGCTTAATTGCAACAGACATTTTTGTTGACAAGCGTTCACAGATCGAAGAAAAAGCAGCACAGGGAAGATACTTCGCAATGCTGTATCAGAACTGGGATATGCAGGCTGCTCAGCACGCACGGTATGAAGAAGATCCCAATTCCGTATATATTGCTGTTCCCGCTTTCAAAAACTCAAAAGGCGATGATCCAACTTTGGCAGGCGGCGGAATTGCCGGCTGGACAGTTACCATGATTTCGAAAAACTGTAAAGACAAGGCTCGCGCTATTCAGTTCTTAACCTATCTTATAAGCGAAGAAGGACAGATGGATACTAACTTTGGTATACCTGATGTTACATACAACGTTAAAAACGGCATTCCGGTTCTTACAGATGAAGTTAAGAAAATTGATTCAACAGATAAAAACAAACAGGAAAATGAAATTGGTGTTCAGTATACCTACTGGATGCTTATGGATACAGCCTGGCAGGCTCAGTGGGGTGTTGAATACTCAGCTTCCCTTGCTCAGCCGCAGTTGTGGACACGCCCCTATGTTAAATCATTTGCAGCATATGATGGTTTAACCATGCCCGTCGGATCTGATGAAGCTCTCATCTATGAAACTATTCAAAGACGCTGGGGCAAGGTTCTTCCTGAACTTATCCGTTCAAAAACCGAAGCAGAATTCGACAAGGTCTGGGCTGAATTTGTTCAGTTCAAAAAGGACAAGGGTGTCGATAAGGTTGTTGAGGCACAGTCAAAACTTATGAATATTAACAAGCAAAAACTTGGAATGTAAGGCAGCTTAGCCTCATCAATCTATAATGCATTTGCGGGCTGCAGTACCTGGTACTGCAGCCCGTTTCTCTGCCTGCGCTTATTTCTATATTCGCGTGCTCAGCTGCAGGAAAATGTGCTATACTTGCACTTAAGGCAGCAATAAAATGAAATCAATGGTTTTTTCAAAACGCTTATTATTAATTTATACTCTTATAGTTATAATTCCCCTGTCTGTGGTGTTGATCACCTTTTCTGAATATTTTAAGAAAAATAGCTATGCAGAACTCATAGCTGCCTCAGAAAAAGCAGTTTCTGAACAGGCGGCAGAGATCAATTCCTTCATAGAATCATTTGCTCTTATTGAAAGCGTTATTTCAGGAAATAATGATTTAAAATACTTTTTTTCCTCGCCTGATGTCATAGATGAGTCAGAAATGATAAAGACCGTTGTGAACGAGGCAAAAGAAATAGAACGGCTTTTATTTGTGCTTCCAAAAATTTACGGTATTCGTATATTTAAAGAAAATGAGAATATTCTTGAGCGGTGGCCTGTCATACTTAATGAAAGCCGTGCGGATGCTGGATCATTAAAAAAATGGGAGTTTAATTATTCTGCAGATTTTCTCGGCAATCTCGATTTCCTTAAAGATCCTTCTGTTTGTAAAACTATTGAACTCCAATTAAACAAACGTCACATAGGGTATTTACAGGTAAGCATGAAAATGCAGGATTTTTTTCCTTTTCTCTATGAAAACAAAAACATATATGAAGACTGGTATCTAATACATAATGATGAGTATCTGGAAGTCTCCCATACTCCTTATACCGATGCACGCCTTTCTGAAGAAAACAAGAGAATACTTCTTAATGAAATTATTCATTCCGATTCTGATACAGGACGGATGATTATGAAAATAAATAGAACAGATACCATTTTTAA
>JAKJFV010000046.1:335-9040 GCA_022704725.1 Spirochaetota bacterium | reverse complement strand
AATGATTCTGCTTTTTTGAGATAACTCTTTAGAAAACGATTTAAGCTCGCTAAGAAGTGTGTCAAACGCTGTTAGAAAATTTTCATCTGAACAATCAATTATAAAAGCGAGTCCTGCAGTTCTGGAAATATGCTTAAGAAACCGTATTCCCAATCCAGCACCGTCGGATGCGCCCTCAATAATTCCAGGAATATCAGCAATTATTATATCACGTTCATCATCTACACGAAGAACTCCAAGATTTGGAATTTTTGTGGTAAACGGATACGGTGCAATTTTTGGACGTGCATTGGTGAAAAAGTCAAGTAAGGACGATTTTCCGGCATTGGGAAAACCAACAAGACCAATATCGGCCATAATACTCAGTTCAACTTTTAAAGTACGGATTTCACCTTCTTTTCCCTCATGTGCATAACGTGGTGCCTGATTAGTAGAGGACTTAAAGTGATGATTACCCCAGCCGCCCTTTCCGCCTTTCAAAAAAACGTAACGGTCTTCTTCAGCCTCAACAGTGAATTCATAGAGCAGTTCTCCGGTTATTGAGTCTCTAATGGTTGTTCCCGGCGGAACTGGAATAATTACATCCTCTCCGTCTCTTCCATATTTTTTTGAACCGGATCCGTCTCCGCCGTTTTTAGCCTTAAAAACCTGCTTATACCTCATATGTGATAAGGTACGCAAATTCCGCTTTACACAAAAAACAACATCTCCGCCCAATCCGCCGTCGCCGCCGTTAGGACCGCCGTTAGGCACATATTTTTCTCTGCGGAACGCGATACATCCGTTTCCGCCTTTACCCGATCTCACTTCAATGAGAGCTTCGTCTGCAAATAGAATCAAAAATCTATCTTCCTTATTTACTATTTAAAAAAAATACCCGAAGAGGATTAGCCAAAAAGGCAGCCTGCTCCGGGTACATTTCTCGAAAATCCGCAGTGTATTGCGCCGATTATGCCTTTACAGGCTCAATTGATGCAAGTTTTCTGCCTTTTCGTTCATGATACACAACCACACCGGTTTCTGTTGCAAAAAGAGTATCGTCTCTACCCTTGCCAACATTAATTCCAGGATGTATTTTTGTTCCGCGCTGGCGAACCAAAATTGAACCGGCTGGTACATTCTCACCGCCGTATACTTTTACTCCCAAGTATTTTGGGTTTGAGTCACGGCCGTTTTTAGCGCCGCTTCCGCCCTTCTTTCGTCCCATCGTATGCCTCCGCTTAAATTACTCTGTTACTACCCGCACTGACACATGAAGGGGATATTCTTTCTCAAGACTTTGCAATCCTTTTACTAAAAAATCCGCTGCATATGTTAAAAAAACTGCATGCACTGAAAGATCGTTTGATAAAACACGGAATGCGAGCGAACCGCGTTTGTCTGTTTCAGTGTGAAGTTCAAGATTGTCTTTTTCTTCCAGCTGTATTAGAACTGTTTTTAACAAGGTTGTTACACCTGCACAAACAATGTCTCTTCCTTTCGGAGCAAAACAAGCATGACCTTCTGCATTACAGGAAAGCAATAAACCGTCTTTTGACAGGCTAAGCTTTACCTGAATCATTCTTATGCTACTACAATGTCAGATACACGGATATTGGTGTACTGCTGGCGATGGCCAATTGTCCTGTGATAATCTTTTTTACTTTTGTATTTGTATACAATAATTTTATCATCTTTGAATGAATCTTCCACAACTACCTTAACAACGGCGCCTTTAACATAGGGAGCTCCTACACTAACTTTATCGCCGTCGCTGACGAGAACTACTGTATCGATATCAATTGTCTGACCTTTTTCAATATCAATTTTATCAACCTGAATGAGAGCATCTTTTTCAGCTTTATACTGTTTGCCCTTATACTCAACAAGTGCGTACATCTTACACCTCAACAATGAATTATTTGCTCATTTAAAAATGAACTGTATCTGACTGTCCCGGTATTTAACGGGGATTACCAAGACCGACTTTACAAGTGTATCAAATTATACAATTTTTTAACAAAATAAGTCAAGACCGGAACTAATAGACAAGAGTATCTTCATCTCCATGAAGGATCAAGTCTCCTTTTTCCCATGAACGGCGCAGATAACTGAAAAATGCATCGGTAATATCATCAACATCCTTCTTTTTCATAGGTTTTCTGACACTTTCCTCCTCCAAAATCATGTCACCCCTGCCCTTCGATACATTTGAAAGTATTTTCTGCCTGAATAAATCCTTTTTTCCGGCAATAAGATATGCAATATCGGCATCTTCCATGGTCTGAAGTTTCTTTTGTAAAAAACGGTCATCTGAACGTAAAATATCGTCAACGGTAAATAATCTTTCTCTCAAATCTCTTCCAAGTTCCGGATCGGTATTTTCCAGAGTCGAAAGAATATCCCGCTCTGCATTTCCCGGCATGCGTTTTAATATGTCTGCAAGGGCACCCCGGCCGTCAATGGTGTCGGCCTTTGTCATGCTGAGCGCCTGATTTTTTTCCTTCATAGCGCTGTCAACCCTGCTCACAACATCCGGGTCAATTTTCTGAAGTTTAGCAAGACGGTAAATAACGTTTTTTTTCTCTTCTGGATCCATAATATTGATAGCCTGTGCTGCGGAGGCGCTTTTTACATGCGAAAGAACCAGAGCGCTTACAGCCGGGCTTTCACCCTTTAAAAGCTGATACAGTCGTTCCCCGTCGCTTTCCTGCAGGTAGTCAAAGGGCTTTCCGTCGGGAAATGCAACTGTTTTTTTAATCATCTGCCCTGCACGTTCTGAGCCGAATGCTTTTTCTAAAATTGAACGTGCAGTTGTAACACCGCCCGATTCCCTTGCCCGCTGAACGAGGTTTTCAAACTCTGCAAGAATGACGGATGCTTCATCGGGATCAACCCTGCGTATTGATGCAATTTCTGGAATAATTTTTTCTGTCTGCTCAGGGGTTAGATGAGGAAGAATTTTTGCAGCCTCATCCACTCCAATGAGAAGAAGAAATTTAGCGACACGGCGGTATAAAGAATCCTTTCCTCCCCCGCTTTCAGAGACAGCAACCTTTATTAATCCCCGTCTGTCCATGTAATCATTTATTGAATTTTGATCAACTGTCTGTATTTCTGTTTTATTACCAGGTATTGTGTGCTCAACGGCTGCAGTTTTTTTGACTGCTGCCGTGAGTTTTTCCTGAACTGGAATTTCTTTTTTACCATTTTTTTTCTCAGAAGAGGGAAACTGCTTTTGCACTGCATAATCGGCAAGATTAAAAGGTTTGAAAGATTGTGCTGATGAAGATTCTGCCTGTATTACCCCGGAACTGGAAGATTTTTTATCTGCTGAAATTTCATCTCTTGTTATTTTTTGAGGCTTAAATTCTGCAATTTTTTTATATGCATTAAGACGCTTATCATTTTCTTTCATTTTTTAAATATATCATACTTTTTTGTTATTTAAAAGCACAAAAACCCTTGGGTATGAACCTATAAGAGTGTAAAGCTGCTGTCAATTTTGCAGCGAAAAACAAGGAGTATGCATATGAAAAAAAGAACGATTGAAAGAGGAAAAATGAAAGAGAATGAACAGGAAATTCTTTTTACCTTTGATGAAATTCTGCACAAAATGAGAAAATCGTACCCTCCGGTTGTCGAAAACCAGGATGCAATAATGTGGCGTTTTAAAGAAAGAACAAGAAAAGATATGAATATTATAGCCAAATATGCAAAAGAAGAAGGGAAAAGAGAGGCTGCGCGTAATATGAAAAAAGAGGGACTGCGCATTGAACTCATTGCACGATGCACAACACTCCCTCTTGAGGATATAGCTGTGTTATAAAAGAGTTTTTACAGCCGATATTGATGTTTCGAGCAGGCGGCCAACATCCCCGGGCTTTGTATGATAGGCATCGCTTCTGATCTTTGTATCCTGTCTTATGACAAGGGTTCCGTATTCTTCATCCCCGCCGCTTTCGCAGACAAAACCTTCGGCATTAAATTTCGACAAAATTCTCCAGGATCTGTCTTTACCCTTTGTTATAACCACTGTGTAAAAATAAGGAACGGTACCGTTTGGACCGGTATTATGAGACAATTGAACCTGTATGCCGATCAGATCAGGAACAGGATTTCCATTTTCAGGGGTAAATGAAAGCGTGAACTTACAATCCTCGGGCAATTTATCGCCATCTTCAGTCTGATCAAAGCGCAAATAAGGAACTATTGTAATGGTTTTCGGATAAGGAAATTGAAGAATTTGATCAAACTCGGCCAGCTTTGAGGCTAATGAGGAGGGGTACCAGCGGTCAACCCTGGCAGACCACAGAAAGGGAAAAAAGATAACATACAGACTGATAATTGAGACAACCAGCTGAGTACTTTTTAAAAGAAAGAAAAACAAAACAGCGGCTGCAATGAAAAAGACTGTAAGAAAAACAGCAAATCCTATTGTGTAGGCAAAAGGAACCGGAGCATTTTTCATCTTCTTTATTTGAAATTGAACCCGGGCAATTTCGGTCATGGTAACCATCTGCCAGTCTTCGCGTCCTATATCTTTCGGCTTATTTGTAAAGTTAGAAGAAATGAGCAGATACGACGCATATCCTAAAAGAAGGAGGGCGATTATAACAGAAACATAAAAACTTTGAAAAAGGAGAATGCTGAGCGCAGTAAGAGCATATAACACGACGGCTATACTGTACCTCTTTTTATCAGGCATCTTTGTATTTACATAACGGGTAATCATACTTTACTCCTTTGATTCGTAAGTAAATCAGTTCCGCAATATTGCCAGTATAAAGGACAAGCCCCCTGACATGCGGTAAAAGACGGGCAGGTTTTGCATATTTCGGGTGCATAGTGCTTATTTTTACACTTTAGAGCCTCTTTAGAAAACCAGGTTTTTTGAAACCCTTTCTTTAGAACATTGCCAAGCGGCATATCCCATGAAGAACAGGGAAGAATTTCCCCCCCGGGTGAAATTGAAATTAATCCGTCTGCTGCAGCACAGCACTTGTTTCCCAGTCCTTTAGCAACAGGATTGTAAAAACAAAAGGGTGTCGGGCTATACCAGTAAAAGGTTAAGCCTTCATTGAACGCTTCTTTACGAACATCATCAACAATAGATCCAATTTCATCATACGGAATAAAGAGTTCCTTATGATAGAGTCCTGATCCCGACGGAATAAACATATTCATAGCAAAGCGCTTTATTCCAAGAGATTTTAAAAAGGACGGCATTTTATTCATATGACCTGTACTATAGTTGGTTATAGTAGTGTTTGTCTGTACTGTAACGCCCGCATCCATTAGATTTTGGATGCCCTCAAGAGTTGTCTTGTAAGCATGAGGAGATCCTGTTAAATAATTATGCATATCCTCATCCCACGATTCCACACTTATTTGAGCAGTACGGAGTCCGGCATCATATAAGGAAACAGCACGCTCCCTTGTTGCGAGGGTACCGTTTGAAACAAGATTTACCGACAAACCTTTGGAAACAGCATAGGAAATACAAGATTCAAGATCTTCCCGCAGCAGGGGTTCTCCCCCGGTAAAACTGAAAAAAGGAATTTTTGCATCATCATTAAATATATCGATAATGCGGAAAATATCCTTAGTACTCATCTCTTTTTTTCCGGTCTTTTTTTTAAGCAGCTTCTCATCGCTGTTGCAGCCGGCATAACAGAAAATGCATCTGTTATTACACCGGTAAGTTACTGCAATTTCACCTAATACAGGCAACGAGGTGTAATCAAAGGTAAAGGGAATGCGTTCCAATAATTCCTGAGCCTCCTCACTGCCCGTACACAGACCGTACAGCGTATTAAAAAACAGAAGGCTCTGTTTATAGTGTTCATCATTTGTAAAAGAGCTGAATAAAGACTGTACCGTCAAACCCTGCTGTAAGTAAGATATGAGCTTATACGCTGTTTTATTAATTTTATACACACGATTAGGAGGGAGAATAAGAACATTGTCCTCCCCGCGCAAAAAAATGTAGCGGCCTTCCTCTTTCCAAAAAGAAGCAATTTTTTCTATTTCATCCATCAGCGGGCGCCCCCGGATACACAGGCAGAGTGGCATGCTGAATGACAGGCAGAGTGACAAGCCGAGTGGCACGCATTATGGCAGGCAGAATGACAGGCATTATGACATGCTGAATAACAGGCTTGTACCGTGCCGTTTTCCGGAGAAAAGCAGCCGGAAAAACACAGAGATGACTGCATGAATGATGTATAATCCGAAGCCATTATGGAGCTTGAGTAGTGTGCGATAGGAACGGAGCGGTTTACTGCATGATACCCCCACCAATACACACCGTAGGGATAGCCCCAATGATTTGCAGAAGCATTCTTAGAAGAATCCTTTGTGTATTCTTCTTCCGACAAGCTCGCCTTTTTTTTCCAATAACGCAAGGTTTCTTCCATGTCGCAGTCCCAGGTCTTTTCCTGAATATGCGCGATTCTCAGCTCAAAAAAAGAAGTAAGCTTTGATGAATCGAGCGTTCCATCATCAAGAATACAGGACATAAAATCTTTTTCAAGATCTTCATTTTCCTTCAGTAATTCTTTTTCTTCTTCTGTTAATCCTATGCCTCCGCTGTTTACACTGTCAGCGGATGTTTTATGAATAGTTATAACTAAAGGATCAGAGGAAGCATATGAAATTTTTGAACTTACATACAAACCTTCAAGAATCATTGATACAATATCTTTCAAACTCATTTTTAATAGAATTGCTGCATCAACAGGGTGCAGAGTAGACGCAATCTTTCCCTTTACCTGATACGATCCTGAAGAAATGGACGGAGGTTCCCAGTCGTCTCCTGCCCAGCTGATGTCTTCCAACAGTGCTGTGGCGCTCGAAAACCCTTCTCTCTTTTTTTTATACAAAATGAGAAAAAACAGACCGCCTGAGAATACAATAATGGAGGCAAGAATTGAAAACGCGGGAATAGAAAGAGAGAGAGAAGAAGATCCGTCATAACCGAAGCTTTCATCCCACTGGCCTTTTTTAAATGTATCGGAAACATCGGATAAAACAGCAGATTCAGATAAAACTTGAGAAGTAACAGAGGCATTATCAGCATTAATATAAAACTGAATAGGCTGAGAAGAAGCAGGCTTAACATTTTCCTGATAAAACCTGATCGCAAAATACTGATTACCGTCATTTCCCGGCGCACCGTACCAGTCAATAAGTTTATTTGACCTTGTTGTGTTTACCTCGGTCATGAGCCCTATATCTTTAATAAAACTCATCTCGCTTCCGCCTGATACAGCCCCCTGAGAAAGGGTACTTGTACCGGACGGGACTCTGAGAGGTAAAACAATATGAGTAGTACGGGAAACCAGTGCATCGTCCCAATCAACAGGGGCCCAGTTAAAATACAATAGATTTTGATTAACCCCTTCTTTATTTACAAATTGAGTGAGACCTACCATACCGCTGGAGGCAAGTTCGGCTCTATATGTTAGTACAAAATATACTGTACCCGTAATACCGTTGCCCTCAGCAATGACAACATCATATTTTGAAGAAGATAATTTGGTAATCTCTAACGGAAGCCGTTCATTCCGGCCGGATTTTGACAGGCCTTCCGCCCAGCAGAGCTGATTATTAAAAGTCAAAGCAGCCTTTTCACCGTCAAAGTAAAAAGCATGCATAAAGCCCGAAGAAACATTCCATGAAGTTTTGACCGTCACATCGGCTGTTCCGTCGGAACGGTAGACAAGGGCGGTATCGACAGAGACAATCTTAGCTTCGAGGTTTTGCGCATAAAGACAGGTACAAAAAAATAATACAACAATCACTGAGATTTTTTTCATAAAATCATTGTAAACGGAAATGTATCTTACTGCAACTATTTACGGGTTCTCGAAAGCATAATAATAAAAGCTGCAATATAGAATAGAGGCGGCACTATGGTAAAAAACAAAGAAGCTATGGGTATGCCGAATAATTCGATCATTCCTGAAGAAAAAAGACCGAAACCGCTGAGCATTTCATATACAACGCCGGCGTAACTGGTAACCGTGCCTGCAACCAGAGACATCCATGCAGTATCTCGTGTTTTTGACCAGAGTAAAATAGCAAAAAATGCGGCAAGTCCGCCGGCAACAAGTTTTATAACTGATAATATCAAGGTGCCCGTACTCATGATTATTCTCCCGGTTTAAACTCTTTTTTAGAAAGCATTTTTAATGCGCTTGTAGTAATGCCATAGGGAACAAAAGACGGATACGCCGGAGAAGGATTAATAACAAGACCGCAATCAAGACAATGCAGGACAAAAGCATCATAATCCTTTTCCAAAACCGCCGGGTACAAGGCTGAACCCTTCCGCGTAAAAAAAGGAGATAAGAGATCGTCATATTGAGCCCACAAATCATTTTTCCTTACCGAAAATGAATCAATAAGATCATAAACAGCGCGGGACAGAGCTTCCATTATAAAAAGTGAAAGCGGCTGAGAGGGCGGAAGAAATGACGCAGAAGAGGAAGCTGCAATAACCAGAGAAGGAATTGGAAACGGAGGAACGAGATACACAACATCGGATTTTTCTATGCCTTCTCCGGGGGAAAAACCGTTCCAGGGGTAAAGAAGAGGATAACCCTCATATGAAGAGGCTTCGGAAGAAGTGAATAAAAATGAAAACTTAGTAAATTCAGGTGCGCCGCAATGGGTAAACAAGGCACCTAAGGCTTTTTCCAAACGCCGCTCCCCAAGCCCGG
>JAKJFV010000046.1:0-310 GCA_022704725.1 Spirochaetota bacterium | reverse complement strand
TTTTCAATACCTGCATTGATTTTCCTTCACGCCATCCCAAAAGAGCTCTGCCGCCTTCCTGATACATATCTATAAGGCGGACTTCCTTTGAGGTGTAAAGATACGGACCGCGGCATCTCTTTATAAAACCGTATCTATTTCGTATGTGTTCAAAAAAAACTGATTTTTCCATTCGTGTATTATAGTATCAAATACTGAGCATTTATACAATGAAAAAGAACAGACTAAGGCTGAGGAAAAATTGAAGAATTGTCAGTCGTTTACAATGAGCAGTTTTGATGCCTGATACTTTGGTAAAAATCTTTTAACC
>JAKJFV010000463.1 GCA_022704725.1 Spirochaetota bacterium | reverse complement strand
CTTCCAGCTCCCAAAAAAAAGTATATGATGCAATCCTTGAGACTCAAGAAATTGTTCAATACCTCGATCAGTGGGAAGGAAAAACAGGAGGGGCTTTGCCTCCCTTACCCAAGATTGAGCCTATATCTGCAAAAGAAATATCAACAGCAGGTTATGACGAGGCGCTGCAGTGGTATACAAATCTTGCACAAAAAGGAAATAACTATGCGCAGTGCGTTCTCGGCTTTTATTACGAAAACTCTGAGTATTACAGACAGAAATCTTAAGTCTCACAAAAACAGCATGTGATGCCGGCTTCCCTGCTGCGCAGTATTTTTATTCATCGCTGCAATATTATGATTACCTTAATAACGATGAAGATAATAAAATAATTGTCTTACTCGAAGAAGCAGCAGAGGCAGGATATGCAGAAGCATACATGAGCCTTACGAATATATACCGCTATGCTTACGATATTGAAGGCAGCACAGAAAAGGCCTTTTTTTATGAACAGGCAGCGGCTGAG
>JAKJFV010000462.1:276-506 GCA_022704725.1 Spirochaetota bacterium | reverse complement strand
CGCACCAACAATCACCAATGACGGAGTGACTATCGCCAAAGAAATTGAACTAGAAAATAAATTTGAAGATATGGGCGCCCAGCTGATCAAAGAAGTTGCCCAGAAGACTAATGATGTAGCCGGTGACGGCACAACGACCGCTACTCTGCTTGCTCAGTCAATGATAAATTCCGGTTTGCGAAATGTTGCTGCCGGTGCGAATCCGATGGCGATCAAAAATGGAATAGACA
>JAKJFV010000462.1:0-266 GCA_022704725.1 Spirochaetota bacterium | reverse complement strand
TCAATTTCAGCGGCAAATCAGGAGATCGGCGATCTAATTGCAGAAGTCATGGATACAGTTGGCAAAGACGGCGTCATTACTGTCGAAGAATCAAATACTTTTGGTATGGAGAAGGAAGTTGTTGAAGGTATGCAGTTTGATAACGGTTTTGTTTCTCACTATATGGTGACCGATTCAACCAGAATGGTCGCTGAGTTTGAAAATCCGAAAATTCTTTTAACTGATAAAAAAATCTCCTCAATTCAGGAAATTTTACCACTTCTCGA
>JAKJFV010000461.1 GCA_022704725.1 Spirochaetota bacterium | reverse complement strand
ATCGGTTTTTCTTCCATCGCTTTCATCATAGAGCAGCCGTTCAATTTCTCCATGATTAAGCCTTTTCTATTGTTGTACGTAATAATACCGAAACATTTTGCCGATGGAATATCTAATGACTCAATTACTTTATTATTACTGTACTCGAGATTGACTTCTTCGTCTGAAATGTTTTCATAAAATAGTTTTACAACTTTTCCATCATCATAATCAAAAACTTCAGCAGTCCTGCCGACACCAATTTTTGTTTCATGTATTCCTTTTCCACCTACTGTGTATTTCGATGTAGTAATCGTACATCAAAACTGTATGATTCAATAGAAGCTATTTTTACTTTATGAAATTGTCTATGTTCCGGATTAACTAATATATTCCATTCGTTTTTTATTACAGCAGAAGGAACTCTTAATAGTAATGTTTTGTTATCTCTTTGCCACGTATCACCGATGTCTCTTATTAATTTGGGAGATGGATAATCTTGCCAGTTTTTTTCCAATGAAGCTGGTTCAACA
>JAKJFV010000460.1 GCA_022704725.1 Spirochaetota bacterium | reverse complement strand
TTCAGAGGGTTATATCAGTTATTGATGAGAGAACTAAAGAAGATATTACAGAGGAAGCTGTATTTATTAGCGACGAGAAAGATAGAACAATCAGTCTACCTGAGGTTTATGAGGGTCATATTGTGAATTATAGTGAGCCCTTTTGTCAATACAGTTTTTTATAAAAGTTCAGTGGATTTCCTTCTTTTTTTTAAGCTGATAACATATCAACTTGGTCATTTCTATTTGTAAACACCCCATAGTACATTTCATCCGGGGTTGCATACTCCAAAGACTGATGGAATCGTTCTGTATTATAAAATTGTATAAAGCGTTTTATGCCCTCCTTTAAGTCGGTCATTGTTTCGTATCCATACATATAAATATCTTCATATTTTAATGACCGCCAAAAACGTTCAATATAAATATTGTCTAATGCACGATTAACTCCGTCCATGCTTATTTCAATATTGTGGGTCGACAGAACCGAAATGAAAGCATCAGAAGTGAATTGACTACCTTGATCAGTATTGAAAATAG
>JAKJFV010000045.1 GCA_022704725.1 Spirochaetota bacterium | reverse complement strand
GCATATTTCCAATTTTTTACAAGGACATCATAGACGGCAGTTGCAGAATGATGTTCTGCAAATTCTTTTTTAACTATAAGACTTGTTATTTTATCGGCAATGTTCTCACTAGTTTGTGCACATTTTAATAATTGATCAATATTACTGCTTAATTGCTTAACAGACTCCTGCATAGTTCCTCCTGATTGAATACAAAGAAAAAAGGTGCGAAGAAACTGAGTAACAGTTGCCCCCGCACCATTATTATAACACTAAACTAGTTATTTTCCCCGCCCTCTGCTTGTTTTTCCGTTGTCAACAACACCTTTTTTAGATGCTGTTTTACGGGCGCCGGCTTTCGGCCCTCTTTTGGGTTTTTCTGCAGACTGCGCTGGAGGCAGTGCTTCCTGATTAATCTCTGCTAAAAGATCATTGGCAGGAGAAGCATCTTCTTCAAGTTCGGGAGGGGCAAAAGACTGAGACAGGTCTACACGAACTGTAGAACGTCTTCTTGAGAATGAAGCAAATGCTGCATCCTGGAAGCCTTTTGATACACTGTGCAGGAACTCATTAAGAACGTTAGCCATTCCGTCAAGAGTAGCCTTCTTTCTCTTAATGGATGTAATATCCATATCCATTAACAAACCAGGCTGAATATGGAAGGGATTAATCATGTAGTCAAATTTATTGAATTCTGTTTCAAGGAAACTCAATCGTTCTTCCATAACACGGCGTTCAATTGGATACTGATAATCGTACATACTCTTTAGTCTGTTGCGCATAATAATGAGCTTGCTTCTAATCTTATCCTTTTCATACAGGAAGGTCTGGTTCATTTTTTCAATTTCAGTTTCCTGCGGTTTAATAAAGGAAATTTCGTCCCAGACTTTTGCAGTATCTTCGTATACAGGATCGCCTGATTTTGATTTATAACGGGAAACAATCTTTCTCTTGTAAGCATTTGCTAAATCTTCGAAATCTGCAATTCTCTTAAAGCGCTTTGCATCATCATAATCAGTATGAAGAACATCCCAAAGGTGTTCAACTTCTGTAGCAAAACTTGCAAGCTGCACTCTATAGGCTTCGCGTTCGTTAATAAGCTGGGCATTATCGTAGTACTTAAGTTTAATCTGATACCGTTCATCAGGAAGATGAGCAGAATCTGTATCCTCATACTCTCGAAGAATAAGCTCGCGTGCGTTCTTTAGATTCTCTATGTACTGATATCCCATCTTTGAAGTGTCAAGAATTGAGGTAAGAGAATTGATTGCAGTGTTAAAACCGCGGTTGCGGATATTTTCAATATCAACAATTTTCTTCAAGTTCTCACGAATATTCAGCTGATCGAAGGTATTAGGATCAATTTCTGCACGAAGGTCCGAAATTCTGTCCATTAATTCCTTAGCAATAATCTGATACCGGCGGCTCTTTGGATTGTCGGTATTATCATCGGTTAATTCTGGAACCTTATTCATCTTTGCAAATACAAGTTCACCGTCGGACATTTCGTCAAGACCTTCATCAATTCTCATATTCTTAATATTCTCGATTTCTTTTTCGAGAGTATCTGTTATGTGTTTTGACAAAAGATCCTTAATTAAATATTCAACTGTTACCTGATAGTGGAAAATAGGGCTGATAAGCTCTGAATCGAGAATATTGATTGAAAGTTTTACGTCGGTAACGGTCTTCGGTTTGTAAATATTATCTTTAAATGCACACTTTACAATAGAATAGGCATTTTCACCGCGTACAAATGCACCTACGTCTGTTTTCTGGCGGAGAAGCGAGTTGGTTAACGTTTCAAGATCGTTAACACCGCGCTGAATGTGTCCCTGTAAGTGACCGTACATATTTACAACAGATTTTTCAATTTCACCGGTATTAAATTTATCTGCACCGCCGACATCTTCAAGCAGAGCAGCTATTTCTTTAGGTGTATAGCGGTTAAGAACCTTCATTTCTTCTTTATCTATGAAGTTTCTAACCTTTTTAACCATTTCATCTTCAGATGTTACAACATAGCGGTTGAACATATTCTGATAATTCTGATTGAAATAGTTATAAAGCTTCTCTTTTAAACCGCCCATAACATCGAGCTGGTTTAATACTTCCTCTGGAAGCTTTGCGGTAACATGATTTAATATTTTATTTGCTTCTTCCTCAAGAAGGTTGTTAACTTCCGCCTGTTGATCTCTGTATTCCTGAGCAAGCGAGTTTCTCGAACCTACAGCGCTAGGGGTTGTCGGATCAAATACGTTTGGACTCTTGCGAATATCAATACTTCCCATAATATCTCCTTAGGAATTTATCCTTCTAAACTCTACAAGTATAATTATAAGCATAGTTTTAAGAATGTAAAGCATTTTTTTTTTTTTGTATAAAAAAAGTACAATATGTGTTATAGTTAAATGAGAATTTGTTAGGAGGTTTGAATTTCTATGAAAAAACTGTTTTTTATTCTTATATCTTTATTACTCCTATCATTGTTGAACAGCGCTGAACGAGTTACCCCGCTTGATATATATATTCTTATAGATAAGTCCATATCAATGGAGGAAAGCGGAGCCTATACTGATGTAAAGCAATGGATGACATCTTCTTTTATAGATAATTCGTTAATAATCGGCGACACTGTAAATCTTTATTTTTTCTACGGAGAAACACAAAAAGCTTACACTAAAACGCTTGGAAATACAGAAGATTTTCTTGAATTAAAGAACTTAATAACACAAAGTTCAGCCGACGGAGCCTTTACCGACATAGGGCTTGCACTTGATACATTAAAAAATATTATAACAACAAAAACCAGCAGTAATCAGTCTGCCGCATTCGTAATTACCGATCTTATTCAGGAAGCCTCTTATGGTTCAAAATATGCAGGCACCTACTATGATTTTGCGCAAAGGTATATGACTGAGGACAGAATTATCCCTCATACAGTTCAGAACGGCAAGCCTTCATGGTATGAAATTACAGTTCAAATTGGAAACCTTAAAACTATAGAAAATAGAGCTCAAAAAATATATAATACCATTAAAAATACAACAAATGAGCCTTTATATCTGGCTCAGAACCGGAATTTATGAAACGAAATATTACAATTCTATTGTTTTTCTTAATAGCAGCCATACTGCTTTTTTTATTTCTTGGGAAAGAAGTTTTTATAAAAGACGATGCATCTGCGGTCAGAGCCCGGACAGTCATTCCTGTTGCCAACACTGAAGAGCAAACTGCTTCCATACGCCAATCTTCATCATCTGATGATCTTTCTTTAACCTCGCTTATTCCTCTTTTGGTAGATGAAATACTGATTAATGCAATCAGCTTTGATTTTAACAGTGACGGATACGAAGATCAGATTATTGCAGTAAAGAAAGCAAATAATCCTCACCTTGTTATAGTAACAGGTTTATATAATCCTAATAGAATGACTTATGAAAGATTTTTTCAGTACCAGACAAAGATTTCTCAATCAAAGACCTTTTCCCTTTCTGTAATGGATTTAACCGGAAGCCAGACGAATAATCTCATATATACCGGCTTTACCGACCTAAACGAATCGGTCCTTGAAGCTTTTACGCTTACACCAAATCCTGCAGGATATGAGCTAACACAGATAATTTCGTTATATTCAGAAGGCACTATACTAATCCAGCAAGCCCAGCCGAAGGGCGGCGTACTTTATGAACAGGCAGAGGCTTTAACCTACCCTATAATGGTATACAGCACAGAAATTACTGCAGATAAGGATACCTTTGACCAGCTGCAAACTATCTATGTCTGGAGTGATTTAGAACAAGCCTACATAAAAGGCACAGAAACGCGCGTTCCGGGGAAAAAAATTGAAGCTAAAGAATTATCAAAGATTCAAGACGGTACAATTGAAAGCTTTGCCGGTTTTCTTAACGGACTATGGGCATTATCTGCTCATAACGGATTAACTACTCAATACTTGTTTTTTGATTATACTGCTAAAGAAATAATATTTTCGCAGGAAAACACTCAGGAAGTTTATTCATGGGTAAACAGCACACTGAGGAGGAATGGCGTTTACCTTTCAACGGTTAATACCTCCATTTCAAATTTAACACGGTATTTTGATATTTCGTTAGTGTCGCTCGATGAAGTAAAAATAAAAATTAATGATGACGTCGGTATGGTTATTAACTCCGACACCTTATGGGACGGCATCTATAAAAAGGTACAGCAGAAAAACATACAATCCTCAACTGCTGATGCATCTAAAGACAAGGCACTTTTAGCAGAACTTGAAAATAATAAAATTTGGAAGGTTATGGAAACTGATACGCTGTCTTTTACCAAGGGGGTGTATTCTTTTTCTTCCGGTTCTGTTGTTGAAACTGGTATCTATTCGGCAAAGACAGTGAGCGGTAAGCATCTAATTCAAATACGATCAGACGCACAGACCTCTCTGTTCGGAGGATTCTATAGTATTGAGAAAAAGGAAGAGTTTTTGTATCTGCAGCCGGTAAGAATTACTGCTGATGGTATTATTTCTTCTTCCGGTACGAAAATAGAACTGGCAAAACACATTGAAACGAATTAACTATTCAAATACAGGATAACATTCAAAACCAGCATTTTTTAATTGTGCGCCCATATTTCCGTCCGGGTTTTCTTTCACAATAACTGCAAAATACAGTGTCCCGCTCTGCCTGAGCTCTTCCTGAACAGAGGCTTTAAAACCTGCATCGGTTAACCTCTGTATAAGATCCTGTGCGTTTTCTCTATTTCTAAAAAAACCTAACTGATAATGAAGAATCGCCGCAGATTCGTCAGGTATTTTTTCATCATCAGAGGTTTTATCAGTTTTTTCTGGAGGATTCACATTCTTTTCCGGTTCGGAACCCGGACTTTCTTCATTTGCCGTACCGGAGGCAATAAGAGGAGCCGGCATTTTTCGGGGTACAAAATACCAGAAAGGACTTGGTAAAAGATGTATGTTACCCTGCACTACAGCCGCTTCCATTGAAAGGGGGTATTCCCTTATCAGTTTCGTGCTGTATGCTGCGTCTCCTGTCAGATGCCAGAGCGTAAGCAATATACTTGACTGAACAGTTTCCATACCTTTTAATCCGGTATAAGACGAAAGAATAACTAAGGGTTCATGAAGAGAAGCCTCATCTGATATTTTACTAAGCCAGCTCCAGACCGCATAAAGTTTAATCTTTGCTCCTAATTCGGAAGAAACTGCTGTACGGGAAACAGCTGATAAATATGAATCTGCAAGCTGTGAATCGCCGAAAGATAATGCGCACCGGGCTGCTTTGAGCAATAATGAGGAGGCAGATTCTGATCCCTCTGAAGACTGCAAACCGGCGGCTTTCTCATAATTTCTGCAGGCTAATTCATAAAAACCGGAACTTTCCTGCACAGAGGCTGTGATGACTAATAAATCGCGTTTATCCCGGGGTTTTGAGGCCGAAGAAATTTGCTGCTCAAGGTATTCCAATGCAGCAGTAAGTTCTTTCCCTGCCATTTTCTCTACTGCCGATTGTACTTCTTTTGAATAAGAGAGCAACGGCATAGCAATGAGAAAAATACATACAGTAAAA
This sequence comes from Spirochaetota bacterium, assembly GCA_022704725.1. GTDB lineage: Bacteria > Spirochaetota > Spirochaetia > Treponematales > Treponemataceae > JAAZLA01. The sequence goes on along the minus strand of JAKJFV010000045.1, from coordinate 3,494 downwards.
ATTATACGCTTAATCACTTTTGTTCAGGGTCTGAATATACAGGTTTCGAAACAGGTTCTTGAGAAGAAGAAGCCTGTTTAGGAGCTTTATCAGCTTTTTTTATTGGTTTTATATGCGGTCTAAAAAGAAGAAAAGGAATCATAACAAGAATTCCTGCAGCAAAAGCAAGCAATATGCTCATAAAAACAGGAACATTTTCAAAGGTATATACACCAAATGAAACATTGCATGCATTATCAAGATTAAACCCGATAAAAAGGGTTGCTAGTATTAAAACCAGAATAAAAAAAATCAATTTCCAAGGCATACGCACCTCTTTTTTTTTGTCTATACAACTATACCACGGAAGGTATTACCCGTCAATTCAATGAGTTTTACCTGAATAAAACTGCCGATGCTTTCTTTTCCTGCAGTAAAGACAACGCGTTCATCCTGTTCTGTCTTTCCAAGAAGTTCTTCTTTATTGTCACGGGACAAAGACTCAGCAAGAACAGTAACTGTCTGCCCCAGTCTTCTGCTCATCAGTTCTTTAATTACTCTATGCTGCAGTGCAATAATTTTCGCCAGGCGTTTTTTCTTAATTTCCATGGGAATTTGGTTTTCAAAGGTACAGGCCTTTGTTCCTTCCCTTGGATTGTAATAGTACATGAAGGCTGTTACAAACTGAACCTTTTCCATCAAGTCGAGGGTGTCGTCAACATCGGCCTCGGTTTCTCCAGGAAATCCAACAAGGATATCGGTCGACAGCGATGCGTCGGGAAGAAGATTCTTTATTTTATCTATTGTTTCAAGATACGATTCTCTGGTGTAGCGTCTGTTCATTGCGCCGAGAACTGCATTTGACCCGTGCTGAACCGGAAGGTGTATATGGCGGCACATAACCCTCTCATCCCGGATAACTTCAATGAGCCTGTCCGATATATCTTTCGGGTGGCTCGACATAAATCTAACCCAGCCGACGGGTGAATTAGTCTTTTTAAGATGTTCTGCAATCATCTTCATTAGTTTAGGAAAATCTATATCATGCCAAATATAGGAATTTACATTCTGGCCGAGAACTGTAATCTCCCTTACATTATTTGCGCTTAACTCGTCTATCTCTTTTAGTATTTCTTCGGGCGGGCGGGATACCTCCCTTCCTCTGACATAGGGCACAATACAGTACGTACAAAAGTTATTGCACCCGTGCATTATAGGAACAAAGGCAGAAAAAGAGCCCTTCTCGTATGAAGTTTGAGCAAAGGAATATACCGGCTCTTCATCTATTGGAATCCAGGTTTTACCCTGTTCAACAGCCTGCAGTATATCTGCTATATTTTTCTTTTGAAAGTTTCCAATAACATAATCTACTGCAGGAAAATCTTTTTTAAGTGTTTGGAGCAGACGCTCCGCCATGCAGCCCATAACAGCAAGGGTAAGAGGTGGAGGCTTCCCTGCATTTGAACGGGCAAGAGCTGCTGCTTCCGGAAAAACATGATACTTTGCATCCGGATGGAGGCTTCTTACTAATTTTAATGAATCATACCAGCCAAGCCTTCCTGCAATCCTGCTTTCTGCTGTTGCACGAACAGTACAGGTATTAATAATCACAAAATCCGCGGTTTGTGCCGACGGGGACTTAGTCCAACCCCGTTCTGTAAATATGCGCTCAACCGAAAAAGACTCTGCCACATTCATCTGACAGCCGTATGTCTCAAAAAAATAAGTCACTATCTTTCTCCGCTCTCTGTATATGCATAGGCATTATGATAATGTATGCTTTCAAAATTTTCTGCTTCAACACTAAACCATATAAAGGGTTTTTCGCTGGGAAAGTTCTGCAGCCCCAAATATACCTCTCTAACGACATCTTCAACAAAGCGGGGATTATTATAAGCCTGCTCTGTAACATATTTCTCATCTTCCCGTTTTAAAAGAGAATACACCCCGCAGGATGCACAAGACTCTATCATACTGATAACGTCTTCAATCCAAAATAATCCGGTATTGCGGAGTTTAACCCGTACAATACCTCTTTGATTATGCGCACCATAGGTACTAATTGCCTTGGAACAAGGACATAAGGTTGTTACAGGAACAGCTATGCTTACAAAAAATTCATGCTCATGTGCCGAAACCAATCCTTCATACGAGCAGTCATACGCCATCATACCGCTTTGACCGGACACCGGTGCGCTTTTTTCAAGAAAAAAAGGAAAAGAAAGCGTACCAAAGGCGCGTTCTGCGTCAAGCTTTAATCGAATTTCATCCAGCATAGCAAGAAATCTTTTCATTGATAAATCACTATGATATTCATGAAAAATCTCAATAAAACGGCTCATATGAGTGCCTTTAAAATGATGAGGCAGATTAACAAAGAGATCTGCAACGACAGTTGTTGTCTGCATTTTTCTTCGTTTATCAAGAACCTTTACAGGATAGCGCAAACCCTTGACTCCCACCTTCTGAAGCGGAACATCCCGTTTATCTTCTTCGTTTTGAATATCTATCATCACCCGTCCTTTTAAAGACTGCATTCAGCTGCTTCAAGAGTATTCTGCATGAGCATCGCAATGGTCATGGGGCCGACTCCGCGAGGTACCGGAGTAATAAAAGAAGCCTTTTCTTTAACAGCATCAAAATCAACGTCTCCAACCAGGCGGAACCCGCTTTTTTTAGATGAATCTGGAATACGGTTTACGCCGACATCAATTACAACAGCTCCTTCTTTAACCATATCTGCAGTAATTGTACCGGGCTTTCCGGCAGCTGCGATGAGAATATCAGCTTGTTTAGTCATTGAAGGAAGATCCTTTGTGCCGGTATGACATATAGTTACAGTTGCATTACATTCTTTTCGTGCAAGAAGAACTGCAACAGGTTTTCCTACAATATTTGAACGGCCCACAACAACAGCATGAGCGCCGGAAGTCTGAATACCCATTGTTTTAAGAAGAACCAGTACTCCGTGGGGCGTGCAGGGTAAAAAAGATTTTCTTCCAATAAGCATATTACCCACACTTATGGGATGGAATCCGTCAACATCTTTTTCCGGTTTTATTGCAAGCAGAACCTTTGCTTCATCAATATGTTTAGGAAGCGGCAGCTGAACAAGAATACCATGAACTGAGGTATCAGTATTAAGAGTATGAATTACATCGAGAAGTTCTTTTTCTGTTGTTTTTTCATTCAGCCGGATAGATCTATCGCTCATGCCGACTTCGAGGAGGGCCTTTTCTTTTCCGGTAACATAGGAAACACTCGCCGGATCCTCTCCGACAAGCACCACAGCAAGACAGGGAGTGATTCCTTTTGCCTTTAATTCCGCTGTTTTTTTTGCAACATCCTCTCGAACCTGACGTGCAATTTCAAAACCATCAATAATTACAGCACTCATACATCCTCCCTGGAAAGATACATCCGGTGCTGCGAAATTCAACCCGCGGCGTAACCTTTCCTCGTTCTTATCTGTTTAATTTCTGTGTTTATGGACACTTAATAATGAAATAGAGTAT
>JAKJFV010000459.1 GCA_022704725.1 Spirochaetota bacterium | reverse complement strand
ATCGGAACGCCTGCATCATAAGAATTACAAAACATTTGAAGAAGCAAGAAGAGATATCTTTTGGTATATAGAGAGTTTTTATAATAGAAGTAGAAGGCACGCAGCACTTGGAAATCTAACCCCGGTGCAATTCCTTCAAAACTATTATCGGAACAGGAAAGTTTCCTAAAAAGCAAAAAGTAGCGTTTATGCCGCGAAAGCCTCTTGACAATGAGTAGAACGGCATGTTAGGCTCTCAAGCGAGGCATCAGCCATACTACGAAGCGTTTACTTCTTGTTCAGAATGGATGGTGCCGGTAGATGCCCACATCATGCCGTTAGAGGCTCGTTGTCAAGAGGACCGTGGAATAAATGCGGAAATTTTAGAAGAAAGTAAAAAACTTAGGAAAACAGAGATATTCTAACTCTGGAGTGTCCGTTTTAACGAGAAAGGGTCAAATAAAGAAGTAACGCAACTAAAAGACAAATTCTTTTAAGGAGTACAAATATTTTAGTGATGGGAATAAATAAAATTGTTTA
>JAKJFV010000458.1 GCA_022704725.1 Spirochaetota bacterium | reverse complement strand
AAACAGAAATACCTTTTCTTCACAAAAAGGCATCCTATATGAGTGTTTATTCGCCATGGCTTTGTTCCAGCAATCAATCACTTGATGGTTCCTATTATTATCAGAAAAAATGGGAAAAAATAGATCACTTTTTTTTGGGATCAGACCTCGAAGCGCAATTATTTATGACAGAAAACAAGGGATCTCACGTAAACGATTTGCAAATACCGGTTCGTTATACTGTATGGAACGGTGAAGGGTATTCCGATCATCTTCCTCTAGAAAAAAATTAGAGACATTTTATATTTCTTATTGTACTATATTGTTATGCCGGCTGTAAAACTTAGCAAATTTAAAAGAACTATATTCAGATTTTTAAAAGAACCCTTTGTAACTCTTATTGTAATTGCAATGAATAGTGATCCTCGCAGGCGGTTTTGAATCATAATTAAATTGGCTAAATATGTAACTTTCTCACAGTACAAACATAATATTATAGTGTATATTATAAATATAAGAAGTGCACAAAGCACACGCAAGGAGGCTTATCATGGCA
>JAKJFV010000457.1:300-580 GCA_022704725.1 Spirochaetota bacterium | reverse complement strand
TCGGTATAGAGCTGCTTGTAAAACTTGAGCGTGTTCACGAAAGGCGCATCGGTGAACTTGGCTTTGCCGGCGATCAGGTCGTCGACGTACTTATCGCCCAGCATTCTGCCGACGATCGCACTGTACAGGCAGGACTGCATTACCCAGTCGTCCTGGGCTCCCATGAGGATTACGTCCTTGCCTGCCGCCTTGAGCTTGGGCGCCATGGCCTTGAGTTCCTCGTATGTCCTGGGAATTGTCAATCCCAGGTCACGGAGCACCTTCTGGTTCACATAGAGCA
>JAKJFV010000457.1:0-264 GCA_022704725.1 Spirochaetota bacterium | reverse complement strand
CGGGAGTTCAGCCAGGTATCCGCCTGCCTGCGGCACCAGCGCCGCTTCAGAAAACTCGGACCTCGCCGCGCCGAGTAGCGGGGTAAGGTCCTTGACCAGTTTCTTGGTGTGCAGCGTCGTGGAACGTCCTCCCGGCCACATGTAGATAACGTCCGGCAACTGGCCAGTGGCAGCGTAAATCTCTGTCTTCTGATGGAAGGGCTCGTTGAACAGGTCCTCGCGCACGATCTTGATGTCGGGGTTCGCTTTTTCGAACGCCTCCCA
>JAKJFV010000456.1 GCA_022704725.1 Spirochaetota bacterium | reverse complement strand
ACATGTAATTATTTGAATGCCTTAGATTAAGTCACTTTTATTCGTATAAAAAAGAAAGGGGATGCCTTGGCAGACATCCCCTTTCGGGTTATTTCAGGATAGGTTGTTCCTATTCGGCTTGAATTGTAATTTCGGCACCGGTGGCATAATCCTGTCCCCTTTGTTCACTTAACGCAGTAAAGCGTATGTAGCGGGCTTTAGCCGGTTTGCTGAAGGTTACTTTCTTTTCGGCTGCGTTGTTTTCGCCCCACTCCTTCCCGTCCACACTTACATGGATGGTATAATCCTTCACGTTGCCATTGCCTCCACCCTGACGCGGAAGGTACGTAAATCCTTTGATGGTCTTTATCTCTCCACAGTCCAGATCCACCCAGTGAGGATGTTTAGCTACGGTTACAGAATACATGGTATGCCAGATGGTATTCGGATCTCCGTCGGTCAGATTCTTGGCATCTCCTTCGCCTGCTTCCTGACTGCTTGCATAAATCACTTTTGTCTGGATATTGGTTATCTTTGTGAAGGTGCTGCTGATCTTATTTGCTGGCGTATCTTTAAACCAGGCTGTTACCTTTCCTCCGTTGCGAAG
>JAKJFV010000455.1 GCA_022704725.1 Spirochaetota bacterium | reverse complement strand
AAGTAGCCCCGGAAGACGCATATTATTGTTTCCTCTAGTTTCTTGAGGAGAACTGCAGAGTACACAGAGATCTGCCGGCGATCCACCTTTGCTTCTATCGATTGCAATCATACATCTTCTGCCATTGTAATCGATGGGATAACCACCATTGACAACCTTATAAATAAATTTAGATAGGTCTTTAGCAAGCGTTTCAATATCGTCACGAAACATGCCAAGAATGGGATAATTTTCAGAATCTCCGGTTCGAGCATGCCGAAGAGAGGGCTTTTTCGAAACCCTAACATTTTGAAAAGATCTATCAAGAGATATAAAATTTGATATCAGTCTTACAATATTCTCAGTCGAACGATAATTTTCCGAAAGCATGATCAATCTCGGGTGTATGCCCAGATTTTCCCATATCCTCGCTGGGAAATTAGTAAATAGATCTACTGTTGCACCGCGGAACCGGTAAATTGACTGGTCATCGTCGCCTACGACAGCAATACCCCCCCATTTTCCAAAGCTTTACGAGATAACTCAAAATATATCTGCTCTTGTAGTAGATTTGTATCTTGATATTCATCAACTAAAACAAAACGAATGTTCGCA
>JAKJFV010000454.1 GCA_022704725.1 Spirochaetota bacterium | reverse complement strand
CAGGCGGACCTGAAAGGCCGGGCTCACTTCGCCGATTTCGTCGAGAAACAGGCTGCCGTTTTTGGCCGCTGCAAAAAGCCCCGCTTTGTCGCGCTTCGCGTCGGTGAAGGCGCCTTTTTTGTAACCGAAGAGTTCCGACTCCAGAAGCGTGTCGGGAAGCGCCGCGCAGTTGACCGCCACAAAGGAGTGCCTGCGTCGCGGGCTTAAATCATGGATGGCCCTGGCCAGAAGCTCTTTGCCCGTTCCCGTCTCGCCCGAGATCAACACCGACGAACCGCTTTCGGCAATCTGCGGCAGAATGCTGAATATTTTAAGCATCGCGGGGCTTGCGCTGATCATATCCCCCGCCTGGTGGCGCGCTTGAATCTCTTTTCGCAATTCTTCGACCAGGCTCATATCGCGGAAGGTCTCCACGCCGCCCAGAATCCGGCCTTCTTCATCGTGAAGGACCGATGTGCAGACCACCACGGGAATCCGCCGCCCTTCGTCGGTGACGATATACGTGGAGGTATCGAGCAGACTTTTTTTAAGCGCCATGGTTTTACGTAGTGCGCAGTCTTCGCCGCACATGTTGGAGCGAAACACATCCCAACAATG
>JAKJFV010000453.1:384-615 GCA_022704725.1 Spirochaetota bacterium | reverse complement strand
TCATTGATAAATAATGAATTAAAATTTTCAAGATTGGATAAACACACAAGTTGTGCGACATTGGCATAATCTCTGATATTGCCTTTTTTATCATGGTTTGCATTACGCCAATCTTTTGCGGTTATTCCAAATAAGGCGATATTCAGCACATCAGCTTCGCTCGCGTAAATATTGTTTATTTGCTGTTTCGTCAATTCCGCCGGAATCAGGTTTTCTTTTATAGCGTCGGTA
>JAKJFV010000453.1:0-266 GCA_022704725.1 Spirochaetota bacterium | reverse complement strand
AAATTCAAAGGCAATGTCTTTATGGGCGTATGTTCCGCCATATCGTCCGGCGGTTGCTTTCAATCCAATAGCGTTTGTTTTTTCAGTCCATTCTTTAACACTCAATTTATAACTATTCAAACCGGCCTGACTTTTAATTATGGCGAATTCGCCATAATTAAAATTTGGATTGTAAACTTTTTCCCATATTCCAAGAAATTCAATTGTGTTCCTATTTCTTAACCAATCGGAAATAAAAAAATCGCCATCTTTGGCTTTTAGCATAT
>JAKJFV010000452.1 GCA_022704725.1 Spirochaetota bacterium | reverse complement strand
AATTGCGAAGGGGCTTGTTATTAAGACTGATGAAACTCTTGCAGACGGTTTTAGAGTTGGTATTAAAAACGGCGAAGCGTATTACGACTTTTCTTCCGAATCTGTTGCATCTTTATTTTCAAGCTATTTGAATCCTCAGACAGCAAAGATTATGAAAGAAGCAGCTCTTGGAGAGGCTAAATAAGTGAGCAGCTGGTATTTTTTAATGTCGCAGCTGCCGTCTTTCTCTGCTCAGCAGACTTCTCCGCTGCCCATAAGCGAAGAATACTTTTTAGATCTTTGTTCACGCTGCCTCGACAAAAAATCGTTTACTCTTGTCAGCGATATTTCACTTGAACCTCCCAGGGCCTGCATTGCTACAGGTTCTGCTTTTCTCGATGCTTTTTACGGCTGGGAGCGTACACTGCGTTTTTCATTAGCTTCCATAAGAGCTCAAAAAATGAAAAAAGAATTTGTACTTCCTCAAGGCTTATCAATTGCACCGGATGTTATGCAGGTTTCACGCACTGCAAGCGGTTTTGACAGTCCTTTGGAGGCTGAACAATTTCTTAATGAATCACGTATGGATGCACTGCGCCGTTTTACTCCGTCCGATTATTTTTCTACGGACTCGGTCTTCAGCTATGCATTACAGCTAAAACTTGCAACCCGTATAAAGCAATTTAACGAAGAATCAGGTTTGGCTTCCTACAGACAGATATA
>JAKJFV010000451.1 GCA_022704725.1 Spirochaetota bacterium | reverse complement strand
CTAATTATCGGCATAACAGCCTCCATATCATTATTATACACTTATTATGATATTTTGGCAAGAAAGTTTCATTGTACAGTAGTTACACCTATAGTATTTTGAGAGTTTTTGTCGACTACTGCACAATCTCACGCCATCCCAAACCCCAAATGTTTTAAAGCGCCGGATCGGGGTTCCTGGGGAAGGTTTATATGATTTACAGAGATTATCTTAGTACGATAAGTTTAAACTTCTCAAAGATTTAAAGCGCCGCAAGGATGAAGCGCGAGCCGGCGCAGCGCTGATACTAATCGATGAACCCTATACTCAGAGGGGTCTCAAAGGGGTACGCAGCAAAGCTGCGTTAGGAAACTACGCGTCGCAAAAGTTGGTTCCTCTCCCCTTAATAATCTTGCGCTGCCCCGTGAAACCTGGTATCCTGTAAGAATAAGGATAGTAATGAAACATTTTAATGTTGCGGCTGCAGTTTTTATAGAAAATAACAAAGTTTTTTGCGCTCAAAGAAAGGACTCAGGCGAGACGGCAAAGCTCTGGGAATTCCCGGGCGGTAAAATAGAAGAAGGTGAAACACCCGATGAAGCTCTTGTAAGAGAAATACAGGAGGAATTGTGCGTTAACATACGGGTGGAAGATTTTATTACGATCGTTAATCATGAATACAAAACATTCTCAATAACTATGCACGCCTACTTGTGCACCATACTGAGC
>JAKJFV010000450.1:521-760 GCA_022704725.1 Spirochaetota bacterium | reverse complement strand
GCACAAACGGGCCGCTGAACACCAGCGTCCGGTCCGGCTCCGCCGCGAACGCGCCCATCCACATCATGAAGATCCCGGCCGCGCTCAACAGAAGGTGAAGATGCATTTTGCGTTGTCTCATTTCATCGGCGTCATGGTGCCGGCGCGAAGATCAGCAAAATACCGCAGGAATGCACGCTTCAATTTACAATTCGCCTCCGCGTGCTGGGCGCGTTTGACCGCCTTGTTGGTTAACCTGC
>JAKJFV010000450.1:0-433 GCA_022704725.1 Spirochaetota bacterium | reverse complement strand
GCCAGAGGACTGGCGCACTCCAAAAGCTGGCGCGAGGATTTCCCGGCTTGGGAAATTCGACACCGGAGCACGAGCAATTCCAGCGGCTGCGCAATCACGCTGACCAAAGCGGGACGCGCCGTGAAAAAATCGGCCCCGCCTTCCGAGCGGGGCCGCAATTCGAATAACCGCCGGGAATCAGGCAAGTTTGGCGACGTGATCCCGGGCGGCGCGGATGTCGGCAATGCGCTGGCTGCCGGCTTCCCGTTCGATGCAGCAATCGCCGGTAAAGTTCAAGGTGCGCAGTAGGGCGAAGAAAGCGGACCAATCCACCTGGCCCGTCCCGACCACGACTTCCTCACCCCACGTGCCGGGCGTTTGGGTGAGATTGGCATCCTTGATATGACATTGCTTGAGCCAGGGCGAGAGCGTGCGCAAGGCGGCAATCGGATCG
>JAKJFV010000044.1:4375-9163 GCA_022704725.1 Spirochaetota bacterium | reverse complement strand
TTTCAAATCGAACAAAGGGAAGCCGCGAAATAAATCAGGATGATATTGACCGGGTTATTGATGCAGCACGTGCTGTAGCTCTTCCTATAGATAGAGAGATTATTCATGTTTTGCCCCAGTCATATATTATTGACGGCATTCAAAAAACTAAAGATCCCCGTGACATGATTGGTGTAAGACTTGAAGCAGAGGTACATATTGTGACTGCCGCCTTAACTTCTATGCAGAATGTCTTCAGATGTGTTTCAAGAGCTGGCTACACAATAGACGGTGTAATGCTAAAAACTCTGGCTGCAACACAGGCTGTTATGACAGAAGAAGAGCGGGAGCTTGGTTCTGTCTTAATCGACCTGGGCGGCGGTTCAACAGATGTGTTAGTGCTTCTTGAAGGCGCCCCCATCTGTACTGCGTCAATTCCAATTGGCGGAAGCTTAGTGACAAATGATATTTCTGTTGTTAGGGGTATTTCAAATGAGACTGCAGAAAGGATTAAACTAAGCGACGGCTGCTGCTGGGAAGCATTATTGACAGAGTTCGAAGAAGTTCTCATTCCCGGAGTAGGCGGCAGACCACCCGAATCAATATCTCGGACAGATATTTGTCAGATTATTCAGCCGAGAATTGAAGAAATCCTTGCAATGGTAAAAGAAAAAATAGCTCAGCAGACAAAACTGAAGAAACTTTCGGGAAACATAGTACTCACCGGTGGAGGGGCTCTCATGCCCGGGATCATTGAGCTGACATCCCATGTTTTCGACACACAGTCTGTACGTATAGGAATACCCGGGAACCTCGGCGGCATTATGGATGATTACCGCACTCCTGAATATGCAGTTGCAGCCGGACTTGTTGTTTCCAACAGCGATGCCTTGAAAAAGACTGATGACAAGCGGTTTGAGAAAATGGGTAGTGCAAACAAAAAAGGTTTCTTAAAAAGTATTGGGAATTTTTTTAAGGAATTCTTTTAATAAACTTGGTATGACTTGAAAATTGAGTGTAACCTATATAAAATAAAGTGGTGTTTTTCTTTGGGGTCGGGAGGAAAGAATGATTGATTTTTCTATGTTAGACAGCAGCAGAACTGCTAATCCAACAATTATTAAAGTAATTGGAGTAGGCGGAGGCGGATCAAATGCCGTCAACCGTATGATATCAGCAGGACTTAGAGATGTTGAATTTATAGTTGCAAATACTGATTTGCAGGCTTTGAGCAATTCTTTAGCAGAAAAACGTGTGGGCATTGGTTCCAAATTAACAGGCGGTTTAGGCGCAGGCGGAAAGCCCGATGTTGGAGAAAAAGCTGCCGAGGAAGATACCGAAACTATTGCAAACCTTTTAAAAGGTGCCGATATGGTCTTTGTTACAGCCGGAATGGGAGGCGGAACAGGAACAGGAGCTGCCCCTATTATTGCTAAAATTGCAAAAGAGATGGGCGCTTTAACTGTCGGGGTTGTTACAAAACCTTTTGATTTTGAAGGCAGGGTTAAGCAGCAGCTTGCAGAGGATGGTATTCAAAAACTGCATGAACAGGTCGATACCCTCATTGTTATACCGAATCAGTATTTAATGAAGGTTGTAGACAAAAAAACACCGATTAAGCAGGCATTCAAAATTGCCGATGATGTCTTGCGGCAGGGTGTCCAGGGTATATCTGATCTTATAACCCAGCATGGAGAAGTAAATATTGACTTTGCCGATGTCCGAACCACAATGGAAGGCAAGGGTGATGCAATTCTTGGGGTCGGAACCGGTCACGGTGATTCCCGTGCGGTGGATGCAGCAACTTCCTCTATTAATAATCCTCTTTTAGAAGATTCTCACATTGAAGGTGCAAAAAATATTCTGGTAAATATTGCCGGTGGAGACACCATATCTTTATTTGAAACTGAAGAAATTGTAAATATAATTAAAGCCAGTGCAGATCCCGATGTTCACATTATTTATGGTCAAACAATTAATCCTGCAATGGAAGATTCTGTTACAGTAACGGTTATTGCAACAGGATTTCCCTCAAGCAGACCCGGTATTTCACAGCTTGAGCCTTTTTCAGTAAAAGCTGATAAAACGAAGGCACCTCAAAAGACTTCAGAATTTGTTACCATTGATCAGTGGTCCAGGATGCAGGGCAGTTCGCCGCAGACAAGTAAACCAAGCTGTCTTTCTTCAAGAAGTTCATCAGATGATTATACAACACCGACAGTACTGCGTAATAAAACAGGTATAAATTTGGGTTCAAAGGAATAATACTCGATTGTACCCTAATAGTGAGCAAAGCAGAAAAACTGAGCTTATATCACTCTTTTATGATGACCTTTTAACGATTGAGCGTCTTGCTCTACTGAGTGTTGAAACGTATTGTATTTCTGTTTCTCAATTTTTAGACTGGTGCAGCAGGGAAAATAAAAAAATTGAATCAATAAACCTTTCTGATCTTATGCATTATATTGTGTTGAGAAAGACAGAAGGTTTGGATGAGAGAACATCTGCTAAGGATATTTCTGCCTTGCGTTCCTTTGGCTCCTTTCTTGTAAGGCAGCATATGTGGAATGAAAATATTGTGTTACTGCTTGAGCGGCCAAAGGCGCGAAGATCTTTACCCCGGGTACTTGATATTGCTCAGGTTGAAAAAATTTTAGATGCAATTGATGTATCAAAACCGCTGGGACTGAGAGATAGGGCGCTCTTTGAACTAATCTATTCGTGCGGTTTACGTATAAGCGAAGTTTCCGGTATACTCTTACAAAATGTGCATTTGAATGAACGGCTTTTGTGGGTCACCGGCAAGGGCAATAAAGAACGCGTAGTTCCCTTTGGTGACCAGGCGCATTATTATCTGAAGCAATGGATAGGCGAAGTTAGGCCTCTTGTGCTTGGATCGAGAATTGTTCCCTGGCTTTTTGTAAACTATAAGGGGAATCAGTTTTCACGAAAAGGCATATGGAAGAGGTTTCAGGAATTGGAAGCTGTTTCAGGTGTAACTGCAAAGGTTCATACTCTACGCCATTCTTTTGCAACACATTTATTATCAGGCGGAGCAGATCTGCGTTCAGTTCAGGAGCTTCTAGGACATGCAGACCTTGCAACTACTCAAATATATACGCATATTGAAGAAAGCAGATTAAAGCAATATCATGCCGAATATTTTCCCAAGCGTGAAAGCGGAGGACAAGAATGAAAAAGAATAGAATGGTGTGTTTTTCAATTTTATTAATAATTATATTGAACAGCTGCGGGGTAAATCAAAATTACATAAAAAAAATTCAATCAATGGAAGAGGGTGTATCGAGCCCGACTACAATTGATGAATTAACCTCTGCAATAACTAAATATGAGCGCAGGGTAGAAGATATAATGCTTGCTCAACAGTCGGTTGGTATTTGGTATAAAATTCTTGCTACTAGATATATCGATAAACAGATGTACGGTGAAGCTCTTGCTGCTCTCCAAAAGGCAATTATGTATTATCCTGCAAATCAAAACTTATATTATTATGTGGGGGTCTGTGCAGGCTACATGGCAAAGGCGGAATTGGATTTTTCTGCAACAGGCAGTTCTGCAAAAAAACAGAATTATTTAAGATTATCTGAATCCGGCTATCTTAGAGCTATTGAACTGGAGCCGAACTATGCACGCTCTTTATACGGGCTTGCAGTCCTCTATGTTTTTGATCTGGATGAAAGTAATAAGGCTATTCCTTTGCTTGAAAAGCTTTTAACAATAGAGAAAAGACATGTAGATGCAATGTTCGTATTAGCAAGGGCATACTATGTTGATTATCAGTTTGAAAAGGCTGTTGAAATATATGATCTGATTCTTTCTACAACAGGCGATTCTCAAAAAACTGCAGATGCTCAGATGAATAAAAAAATTGTGCTGGATGCGCAATATGCTCAATAATAAGCATGTCAATTTCAGCCCTCTTAGTCTAGCCTTATCACATTATGACTTTTTAACACTGAAAGAAAAACAGATAATTCAAAATAAACTTGACAATCATCATGACCTTGCATTACTTTCTATACAAGAGCTTTCTGTTTTAACCGGGCGTGTGTTTTCTGCAAGGACAAAGATCCCTGTTAATTTACTGTCCCTGGTGGAAAGGGACCTTCAGTTAATGAGGGCGTATGCAATCGGGGTTGTATTTTATTCAGATGATGAATATCCTCCCCTTTTACGAGAGGTGTATGATCCTCCCTTTGCCTTGTTTTACAGAGGCAATAAAGAGGTCATATGTTCATCCTCTATTGCTGTAGTTGGTACCAGACGTCCAACAGGCAGAGGCATGAAAAGCGCCCATGAGTTTTCAAAGGGTTTATGCGGTTTTGACCTTACCGTGGTTTCCGGTTTGGCACATGGTATAGATACTTATGCTCACCGGGGTGCTGTTGAGGGTATAAAATGCAGCAAAAAGGGATCAGCTGCTGCTGTTCTCGCTTCAGGATTAGACAGCATATATCCTGCAGAAAATAGAATACTGGCGTCTTCTATTATTCAAAACGGAGGCTGCCTTGTCAGTGAATATCCTCCGGGGGTTCCGCCTTTAAAATGGCACTTCCCTCAGCGGAACCGGATAATTTCAGGCTTAGCAGAGGCCTGTGTGGTAATTGAAGCGCCTGCAGGTTCCGGTGCGTTAATAACTGCAGATTTTGCTCTTGAGCAGAATCGGGATTTATTTTTCCATGAAGCGGCTCTTGAATATAAATATGCTAAGCCGCTGACTGCATCCAATAAAATGAGTCCGTCTAAATATATAGAAGAAGGTGCCGGAGTAATTAATTCCGCAGAAGA
>JAKJFV010000044.1:0-4365 GCA_022704725.1 Spirochaetota bacterium | reverse complement strand
TGAAAAAATGCAGAATCCTTGCATGGAACATAAAACAGAAGCAGGTTTACATTTTACTCAATTAAAGTTAGATTTAAATTAAATTTATTCCATAATGTAAGGAAGCAAGGTATGACTGAAAAGAAGACAGCTAAAAAAAAGAAAGAATCATTAAAAGCAACGCTGGTCATAGTAGAATCGCCTGCAAAGGCAAAAACAATAGAGAAGTATCTTGGTCCAGGGTATACCGTAAAAGCTTCGATGGGTCATCTTATAGATTTACCTAAATCGCGTTTAGCCATAAATATTGACGATAATTTTCAGCCTGAATACATAACGGTGCGAGGCCGGGCAAAAATATTAAAAGAACTTCAAAAAGATGCCAAAAAATCTACCGAAGTGCTTCTTGCAAGTGATAATGACCGTGAAGGAGAGGCAATTGCATGGCATTTAAAAAATGCCTTGTCGGGCAAAACAAAGGCCGATATACGGCGTATTGTTTTTAATGAAATTACACCTCAGGCAATTGCAGAATCGGTAAAAAATCCTTCAGATATTGATGAGTTTAAAGTTAATGCTCAAAAAGCAAGACGTGTTTTGGACCGTCTTGTAGGGTACAACTTGTCCCCTTTGCTATGGAAAAAAGTAAAAAACGGTCTTTCTGCCGGTCGTGTTCAATCTGTTGCACTGCGTCTAATATGTGATCGCGAAAAGGAAGTTGAGCAGTTTATTCCGGAAGAATACTGGAGTCTCGAAGCAGATTTTGCAAAGGGAAAGTCTCTCTTTACAGCCCAGCTTGTTCAATATGCAGAAAAAAAGGTTGAACTTAAAAGTGAGGCCGATGTTCGAAAAATTATTGACGAGATTAAAAATTCAGAATGTACTGTGTCCGATATAAAAGTAAGTGAGAAAACGCTGAAGCCTAAACCTCCTTTTACAACATCTAAACTTCAGCAGGCTGCTGCAAATAAGCTGGGTTTTACTTCCCGTAAAACTATGCAGATTGCACAGCAGCTGTATGAGGGCGTAAATATAGGCTCTAACCGGATTGGTCTTATAACCTACATGAGAACAGATTCGGTTCGTATTTCACAGACTGCATTAGATGATGTTCGTTCCTGGATTACAGAAAAATTTCCAAAAGATTTACCCGATCATGCCATAGAATACTCGGTTGGTAAAAAAGCACAGGACGCACATGAGGCAATAAGACCTACGTATACAAGCTATACCCCTGAATATGTTAAGGAATTTCTCAACAGAGATCAACTGCGCCTTTACTCAATAATATGGGAACGCTTTGTTTCGAGTCAGATGAATAATGCTAAAAGTAAAACAACCAGTCTCGATATAAGCGCAGGATCTGCATTGTTTCGAATTTCCGGCAGTAAAATTGTTGATAAGGGCTTTTATCGAGTTATTAAAACTCTTTCGTCAAAAGAGGAATCGACAAAAACCCTGCCTTCTCTTACAGTGGGAGAAAAATTAAATACCGGTAAATTTCATCCTGAGCAGCATTTTACCCAGGGTCCGGCCCGTTTTACGGATGCTTCAATTGTAAAAATTCTTGAAGAAAAGGGAATAGGCCGTCCTTCAACCTACGCTCCCATTATTTCGGTACTTCTTGACCGGTATTATGTAACCAGAAGCAATAAGCAGCTTGTTCCGACCCAGCTTGGACGAATGATAAATGATATTTTAGTAGAATCTTTTCCTGCTGTTGTAAATGAAAATTTCACAGCAGATATGGAAACGAAACTCGATGACGTTGAAGAAAATAACATAGAATGGCCGAAAATGATCGGATCTTTTTTTCATCCATTTAAAGATCGTGTAGAAGAGGTTATGGCAACCCTTGAAAGCTTTAAAGGACTCATGGACGAACCCACCGATAAAGTATGCGAGCTATGCGGAAAACCGATGGTAAAAAAGCTTGGGCGATTCGGCTTTTTTCTGGCATGTTCGGGCTTTCCTGCCTGTCATAATACCCGCTCTATTCCCTTGGCTGTATGCCCCAGGCCCGGATGCGGCGGTGAAATTGTTGCCCGTAAAACAAAGGGAAGAGGTAAAGAGTTTTACGGCTGTACAAATTATCCGGACTGTGATTTTATAAGTCATTTTAAGCCTATAAATGCTGACTGTCCTCAATGTGGTCAATTTATGGTTGAAAAGTATGATAAAAAACATGGTACATACAAATCCTGTATAAATCCCGAGTGTAATTATCTGCATACCGCAGAGGAAGCCGAAGCGGAAGTTAAGTCCGATGAATCTTCTGATGATTAGGAGACTGTAAAGAGGTGTTTTTACAAGAAATTATAGAAGAATTCCTCATTTATTCCAGCAGCATTAGATGTTTTTCTCCTAATACTATTACCGGTTACAGTAACGACCTTAAGATGTTTCTTAGCCTCCTTGAAAAACAGGGGGCGGGATCGGTTGAGTGTATTAACATTGATGATATTAATCTGCAGAATCTCCGTTCATGCATCAGTTTTCTTTCAAAAGAAAAAAAGGCGGCTTCGACGATTAACAGATTCATATCCAGTGTACGGGCCCTTTTTGCTTATGCACAGCGCATGCACTACAGCAATAAAAATCCTTCGTTGGAATTCAGAACGGTAAAAATGCCGAAGAAAGTTCCTCGTTATATGACAGAATCTGAAGTAAATGCAATTTGTGCTCAGCCGGAAGTTAAAGAACTTTTATGGGCAGAACGCGATAAAGCAATTTTTGAAGCCTTATACTCTTCCGGATGCCGTGTCAGTGAATTAGCAAGTTTAAGTATTGATGACCTTTCCGGCGACGGGTCAAGTGCTGTAATAACCGGCAAGGGTAAAAAGGACCGCAGAATCTTTTTTTCGCCGGAGGCAGTTCAGGCTATAAAGAGCTATCTTCCGTACCGCTCTGAGCATATACGTGCAGAAAAGCCTGTTAAAGCGCTTTTTATTAATCAGGCCGGTACAAGACTCACAGCTAGAGGAATCCGGTTCATAGCGGCCCGTTATTCGTCTCTGGAGGGTACATGCAAGCCCGTTTCTCCTCATGCATTCCGGCATACCTTTGCAACTTCTCTCCTATCGAAAGGAGCTGATATACGTGTTGTTCAGGAACTCTTAGGTCATTCGAGTATTTCTACCACCCAGCGCTACACACACCTGACGACGGCACAGCTTATAGAAACGTATAATAAATCTCATCCCCATGGAGGAAAATAATGAGTTTCGAATATGAAAAAATACGCAGTACTACAGTTATTGCAGTTAAGAAAAACGGAAAGATGGCAATGGCAGGAGACGGACAGGTTACAATGGGCAACACTGTCATGAAAGGAAATGCCAAAAAAGTACGGCGTATGTATGACGGCAAGGTAATAACCGGTTTTGCAGGGGCTACTGCAGATGCCTTCAATCTTTTTGATAAGTTTGAAATGAAACTGAAGGAGTATTCCGGCGACATTACCCGGTCTGCTGTGGAACTGGCAAAAATTTGGCGGACAGACAAGGCTCTTCGCCAGCTTGAAGCGCTTCTGCTTGTTGCTAATTCTGAAAAAATCCTTTTAATTTCAGGTACAGGCGATGTAATTGAGCCGGAAAATGATGTTCTTGCCATAGGTTCCGGCGGGAATTATGCCTATGCTGCGGCTCTTGCGTATTTAGAATCCTCTGAATTATCAGCAAGAGAAATTGCAGAGAAAAGCCTGAAAATTGCAGGCGACATTTGTATTTATACAAATAATAATATCATTGTAGAGGAGATATAGACATGGATGCTAAGTTTGACGATTTAACTCCGAAACAGATTGTAGAAAAACTTGATATTTATATAATCGGACAAAAAAAAGCTAAAAAATCGGTAGCTATAGCCTTGCGTAACCGGACCCGGCGGCTTAAGCTGAGCGAAGATATTCGGGAAGAAATTGCACCGAAAAATATTTTAATGATAGGACCGACCGGTGTCGGTAAAACAGAAATTGCCCGGCGTCTTGCAAAGCTTTGTAATGCCCCTTTTTTAAAAATAGAGGCAACAAAATATACCGAAGTCGGTTATGTCGGCCGCGATGTAGAATCGATGGTTCGCGATTTAACGGCAGTCGGTTATTCCATGGTTAAGCTTGAGATGCAGGAAGCAATGAAGGTGAATGCACAGGATAAGGTCGAAGAGGCTTTACTTGATTTACTGCTTCCTGGAAGCGGAAAGAAAAAAGACAGTCAAAAATCGGCAAATCAAGCTATGCTTCCTTTGACAATATTTGGTACAGATGCTGCAAAGGCAGCTGAGATCGATGGCACCCAACCAGAACCTGCTGCACCTCATGGTGAAGATATGGCTGTTACAAGAGAAAAATTCAGACAGTGGCTTAAAGAAGGAAAACTTGAAGAAAAA
>JAKJFV010000449.1 GCA_022704725.1 Spirochaetota bacterium | reverse complement strand
GGTATATGAGGGGTATATTCCCTTATACAGTCTCGATTCTATTCGTTCAGGAAAAGGTGATATTCTTTTCCAAGCAGTAACCATGGGTGTTATTCTTGATTCTGAAGATACAACATTTTCAGGGTTTAAAGGATTTCAAAATCTGCCGCCGCTTACATCCGGAAAGGATTCAAAGAAAAATCTGGATGATCAATGGCTTAGTGATGCAGACGGATATTGGACTATGGGCGACGATGCCTTATTTTTAATGAATACGGTAGAAATAGATGCCGGGGAGTATGTTAAAAATGGTTATTCAGTGGAAGACTTTTTTACACGGTATTTTCTTCTTTCTACCGGAGGCTCCTATTTTTACCTCCCCTATACTTCAATCGAAAATAAGGGTAAGTCAAATACTCCATCTCTTTTGCTTGTGAATACCGCTCTTTCTTTTTCCGGTGAATCAATATACACAAAGGACTTTAAGGTTCTTCTAAAAGAGTCTGATAATCGATACTGGTTTTATGTTCTCACAATATATGAGAAGCTCTATAAAGAGAATAAATCATACTTTGACGAATTTGCCAAAAAACTTATTCCATAAACTTATTTAAATGACGAACGTGGAAGGGGAGATCCGATCCAGACGCCTTCTCCTCCCAGATAATTTTCTTTTTGACCGTTAATCAAAAATTGTACAGTTTCAATTGAAGAGAAAGAGGTTGCAGTGTATACAATCTGCATAAGCTGACCGAGGTAGCCTTCGACGCCATATTTATTATATAAAAATTCTTCGCTGAAATTTAAAA
>JAKJFV010000448.1 GCA_022704725.1 Spirochaetota bacterium | reverse complement strand
TAATATCGGCACTGAATGAAAAAAGGTTTTCATCTACCCGTGTACCGTACAAGTTAAAATCTCATGATGAAATAATGAGTAATCCAAGAGAAAGTATTTTATTTGACAGAAATTTGAATACTCAAATAGATGATCTGGAAAAAATAATCGGTATGGATGCCCAGCTTTATCTCGACAATGAAAATAAACCTGTCCTTGTGAGCATGACAACAAAACTGCTGCAGGTATGCTTAACTAAGCTTTCATCGCTCATCCCGGGAGGAGGCATCTGGCTTAATACCCAAAGGCCGGAATGGAATGATGCAAATAATGCTTTAGCAGGTTATGGATTGTCAATTGTAACTCTTTGCTATTTATATAGATATCTCAATACCATAAAAAATATTTTTACCCGGAATAATTATAACGATTTTACAGTAACTCCCGAAGTCAAAAATCTTTTTTCTGCATTAGCTGCAATCTATAAAAAATATGATTCTCATGCTGCTGCACAGAGTGACACTCTTAGAAAAGAATTCGCAGATGCTGCAGGAAGAGCTTTTGAAAATCAGAGAAATGTATTATATAACAAGGGAATATCAGATGAAAATATTGCAATATCGAAACAAGAGCTGCTTGAAGGAATTGAAATATTTTTACAGCACTGTGAGTGTTCAATTCGAATGAATAAAAGAACAGACGGTTTATTTCATTCATATAACACCATGAAAACAAGCAGTAATACAATTCAGATCGAATACCTGCCTGTAATGCTCGAGGGTCAGGTTGCAATACTTTCCTCAGGACTCCTTACATCACAGGAAACTATAGAAGTATGTTCAGTATTAAGAAACA
>JAKJFV010000447.1 GCA_022704725.1 Spirochaetota bacterium | reverse complement strand
AGAAAGCAAGACTCTGCGCAGGGTATTTCCTACTGTAGTACCAAAACCAGTCTCAAAGGGATATGCTGTAAATTTTCCATAATTTGGACTTGTTTCGATATGTTCGAAATTAATCCCTTTAGGTTTCTTAAATCCTTTAAGCAGATTTTTGCGGGCCATCCGAACTCCTTATTTTGAATAGAGCTCAACGACGAGCTGTTCTTTAATGTCAGCAAGGTCTGTTACATCAGCACGGCGGGGATGTGATACATATGTTCCCTTTTGTGCATCAATATCCAGATCAATCCACGATGCAGTACCGGACTTTGATACCTCTTTAAGAGCATCAAGAATAACAACAAATTTTTTGCTGCTTTCTTTTACTTCTATTACATCAGCCGGTCTTACAATATAACTGGAAATATTTACAGATTTTCCATTTACAAGTATATGTCCATGGGATACAAGCTGACGAGCCTGAGCGCGGCTTGTGGCAAAGTGCATTCTAAATACAACATTGTCAAGTCTGCTTTCCAAAAGCTGCACAAGATTATCACCCGTAATACCAGGCATTCTCTGAGCTTTATCAAAAGTAAGCTGGAACTGCTTTTCAAGCATGCAGTACATTCTCTTGAGCTTCTGTTTTTCACGAAGCTGAATACCATATTCACTGCGTTTGCCTGTTCTGCCCTTAGGATCTTTACCGGGAGCACCGCGTTTTCTATTAAGAGGACATTTTTCACTCTTGCAGCGGTCGCCCTTTAAAAACAATTTTTTTTGTTCTGTTCTGCACAATCTGCATACAGGACCAGTATATTTAGCCATTCTTCCAGTTCTCCTTCATTACATGCGGCG
>JAKJFV010000446.1 GCA_022704725.1 Spirochaetota bacterium | reverse complement strand
AAAATATGTAATTCTTTTTTTAATTTATGAATCTGGGCTCTTCACTTTGGGGCTATGTGGAAAGAGGCAAAGTAAATAAAAACTACAGAGAAAATAAACGCCTCCAAAAGAACGGATCATATGGACAGAAATGTAGAATTAAAACATCAAGAATGGTTCTTCGAACCTAAAAAAGACCACCATTAAGGTGATCTTTAGAACGTCAGGATTTGAACCTGCTATATCACGACTTTCGTCCTGCCCGCTACCTGTGCGACCATCGTTCCACTAATAAAATACCATGTATTTATTTCAATTTTGTAAAGATTTTGATTTTTCAAGATTAAAACTCATACGATTAAGGGATAATAACAAAAAAACTTGACAAGAAAGACTTCGGGTAGTACCATTAAACCAGCTTGTAAATAAGCTGATAAACTCTCTCCGATGTCCGGCTTGCTGGACAGGCCTTCTTCACTGGCGTTGCTTTTGAAGAGGGCTTTTTTTATTGTATTTATTCTCAACAGGTGTATAATTGGCATATGAAAATAAACAATAGATTTCTTATAATTGTTTTTGTGTTACTATTCATGTTTACCCTAACCAGTTGTATTGAAGTGTACCAGCATATTGGAAAGAATAAAAATGGTACTATTCATATTTTTACAAAACTTTCTGTCTCTAAAATGATAATGGAATTAGGAAACAGTTTTTCTGATAATCCAGAAGAGATTGATTATGATGAGATGTTAGGAGACTTTTCTTCTGAGGATCTTTCGATGTACGAAAGTCTTAATCCGGTTATTAATAAAGTTAATACAGAATTCGAATTTGGTTATAATATTGCCTTTGATATAGATAA
>JAKJFV010000445.1 GCA_022704725.1 Spirochaetota bacterium | reverse complement strand
TGGTTTTGTGCTTGATCAGGCTCTGTTTTCTGATAAAGAAAAAAAACAAGTCCTCTATGCTCTCGACAGTCTTCAAACTGCGCAGCGCTTTTCCGGTAAAACTGACGACGGAGATTTTGAGAAAGCGAGAACAAAACTTAAGAGTGTTTTTAAAACTGATACAGCCGAATGGATAGAGATTGATTTTTCCAGCTGGAATAATTGTGAGCAAAGTGCAAAAACCTTTGAGCTTATTAAGACTGCAATTTTAGATAGACATCCTGTACTATTTGACTATTTCGGCAGTAATGGTCAAATGTCCACAAGGGTTGTCGAACCCTGGCGTCTGGTGTTCAAGGAACAGGCATGGTATATGTTCGGTTACTGCCTTCTGAGACACGACGAACGGTTTTTTAAAATATCGAGAATACGCAATATCAGTGTGAAAAATACTTCATGTATAATTCCTTTTAAAACGGGAAGGGTCTTTGACGGCGAAGGACCTTCAATAGAGAAATACCTGACAATAAAAGCTCGTGTAGAAAGCACTCTGTATTTTCGCGTGCTTGATGAATTTTCAGAAGATGAGATGGAAAAACAAAAAGACGGAAGCATCATAGTGACCTTCCGCCTTCCGGATGAAGCGTGGATATACTCCTATCTTTTATCGTTCGGTGAACACATGGAAGTGCTGGATCCCGAATGTGTAAGACAGAAAATACAGGAAGCCCTTGTAAAAGCTGCCGGGAAATATCAGTATACTAAATGATTTTTATAATAACGATTCAACTCTCTTTAGTTTGACTCCCTAATAAAAAAGCGTAAAAAAAAGTTGACAGCTTCACAGAAATCAGTGATACTTAAATTATTATTTTTTTAAGGAGAG
>JAKJFV010000444.1 GCA_022704725.1 Spirochaetota bacterium | reverse complement strand
AGAAAAAGAAGAATGGACAGGAAGTTACATTTTTGAAAACGAATGGCAATCTTTCCGAACCAAAAAAGACCGGTCGCTTGAGCTGACTTCAGCGTTCAAAGACGCGCAAAAAGGCAAAATGAAAATCGCAGTAAAAGTGATTGATATTTTCGGCAACGATACGACCAAAGTTATTGAGGTTAATATTTAATACTATGGCTTTACACAAAAATTTCCCAAAAGATAAATTTGAAATACTTGATCCGTCAATCAGGTGGTTTCCGGCTGACGAGGATTTGCGCAAAGAAGGTTATGAAAAACTTTTGCCACCCTTTGTGCCGGAACTTCGGGAAAAAGTTGCCGAGTGGCGAAAAAATAATTATGAAGGCGCGAGCGAAACTTCAAAAGCCCTTTTGAATTGGTGGTTTAAAGAACCGCACACAATTTTTGCCAAAGACGGCACGAGCGTTGCCTTTCAGTATTATTACGCCCAGAGAGAAGCGGTAGAAACGATTATTTGGATTTATGATGTTGAGAAAGTCGCCAATAAATACGATTTGATCAAGTTTGATAAATTGGGGCGAGTAAGTCCAAATATGTTTACCGAGGACTGGCTCCGTTTTGTGATAAAAATGGCAACCGGAAGCGGAAAAACAAAATTGATGAGTTTGCTTTTGGCTTGGTCATATTTTCATCAGAGCTGGCTAAAAACTTTTTGCTTATCACGCCGAATATTATCGTTTTGGACAGAATCAAAACCGATTTTGAAGGATTAAAAATATTCTATGAAGATCCGATTTTGCCGGACAACGGCTATGGCGGACAAAATTGGCAAGACGATTTTCAAATCAAACTGCACTTGCAGGACGAAGTCGGCACGATTTCAAAATCGGGAAATATTTTTCTTACCAACATTCACAGAGTTTATGAAGGCAGTATCAATGAAGCGAGTTTTGAAGACGAGGACACATCGGATT
>JAKJFV010000443.1:323-978 GCA_022704725.1 Spirochaetota bacterium | reverse complement strand
CAATGACGATCCTGTGTCTACTGAATATCGATGGCTTAAGCAAATCATCGAGCGACTCAACAGAACTTTCAAATTCTCTTACCAAGTGACCAATGGATATGGCAGCGGCGAAGGTTCAAACACACACGTTTCCCTCTTTGTGGCATACTACAATTTTCTTCGTCCCCACTCCTACTCCTACTGGAAACCATTAAACTCAATTCCTGAACTCGAATCTATTCCAAACATGCCTGCCAAATGGCAGAAGCTTATCGAGTTGTCTCAACTATTCATTCTCTCAAAACAGAGTGCTTAGCAGCGTTTATGCCGCGAAAGCCTCTTGACAATGAGTGCAGGCATGTTAGGCTACCTTGCCGGGCATCACCCCTCCAGAGCCCTGCTCCTGGTCCAGCTTGGTGATGGCCTTGATGCCTACAAACATGCCAGCAGAGGCTCATTGTCAAGAGGACCGTGGAATAAATGCGGACTATACGTGCTTAATCGGTATATTTTTCACTTTTCAAGGTTCAAGTTGATATTTTACGTTCTTGCCGCAGTTTTCATATGTTACTTAACACTATCCAGTAAGGCTGTCTATATGTCCTGCGCTTGTGAAGATAGTGAACCAACTTATTCTCGTATTGTACTTATTGGGCGGCGTACAAACATACCTAGA
>JAKJFV010000443.1:0-313 GCA_022704725.1 Spirochaetota bacterium | reverse complement strand
GCGTTTTTCCATATGCCGAATGGGCAATCATTTTTCTCACCGGCGACAAAATGGGTTCGGTTACGGCGACTATGAACTGCTTCAGCCTGTTCTCCCTGGGAATGACGACCAATGAAAACAAAAAGCGCACCAGTATCAAGCCGTCAACGATCCTGAAAAAAATGGTTACCGCTGTTCTTGCAGCCGGCCCGGAAAGTATGGAACTCATGCCATTCTCCGCTATTTCGCCCAGGGAAAAACACCCTTGTTGTGCAGGTCGTCCTTGATCTCACCAAGAATGTCCACACTGTTCGGGGCTGCCAGGAATATCCCG
>JAKJFV010000442.1:289-1005 GCA_022704725.1 Spirochaetota bacterium | reverse complement strand
AGGTATTATTAAGTCGCTGGAAAAATCGGTTGTTGAGCTTGATGAGAAGAAAATACTCTCCGAGGAACTTGAAACTATTACCGACGATTGTTCTGTAAAAGTGCAAAAAACAAGCGAAGAGGTAGCAAAGATTGCAGAAGGAGTCGGCTTACTCCAGCAGACAATACAAATAATTGCATCGATAGCAAATAGAACAAATCTGCTTGCTATGAATGCTGCCATAGAAGCAGCTCATGCCGGTGTTGCAGGGCAGGGGTTTGCCGTTGTTGCAGAAGAAATTCGGGTTCTTTCAGAAACCACCTCGCAGCAGGTTAGAACAATTTCAAGTTCCCTTAGAAATATGACCCAGCTTATAAGCAAGGCTGTTGATACAAGTGCAAAGGCTGGGTCTTCTTTCATGAATATTAGACCGCAAATTGAGAGTTTTTTAACTTTCTTTGATGATGTTATTAATAATTATAAAAAAACCAGCAGTGAAAGTTCAGTTGTAAGTAAGAAGTTTAACAGTATAAGGATGCTTGAAACAGAAATAGCCGGCGAATTGGCGATTATCGGATCCAGTATTCACAAAAATGAAACACATCTAAACGAAATTGCCGGCAGTAATGCAGAAATAAAAACAATTATTGATCAGAATTCAAAAGAAGCTTTTCAGATGAATAAGGCTCAGGCTCCTATCTATTGCAATGCTGTGGGCAGCAGTAAAAAACTGGAAA
>JAKJFV010000442.1:0-266 GCA_022704725.1 Spirochaetota bacterium | reverse complement strand
CCGGGTTGTGGGAACTTATTGATGCCTTATTTGATCATCTTGACTGGACTGTACAGCTGCTACGCTATATACAAGCCGAGACTCAAGTCGAACGTAAAACACTTTCTCTTAATTCCGAATTATTTGAACAGTGGCTTCTTTCAACTGCGAAGGTAAAATACGGCGAAATACCTTATACCAATTTAATCGCCATCACCTATAAAGAGGTTGAAGAAAAAGCATCAATGATTACGCGTCTTAGCGATGCCGGCAAGGCTAATGAGGCT
>JAKJFV010000441.1 GCA_022704725.1 Spirochaetota bacterium | reverse complement strand
GATGTAGTGTTTACAGCCCTCCCTCATGGTATTGCCGAGCAGTATGCAGACGTATGCATTAAAAGCGGTAAAAAACTCATAGATCTTTCTGCAGATTTCCGTTTTGATCTTGATGAAAAAACATTTACAGACTGGTATAAAAAAAAGTGGGATTATCCGGCTGTGCATGAAGAAAGTGTCTACGGACTGCCAGAGATGCAGCGGGATGCGATCAAAAAAGCGCGGGTCATAGGAAATCCCGGCTGTTATGTAACATCTGCAACGCTTGCTCTTCTGCCTGCTGTAAAAAATGGAATTATTGAGCTTGACCCCATTATTGTCGACAGTAAAAGCGGCGTTACGGGAACAGGGCGTAATGCAACGATGACAAATAATTTTTCTGAATGCGGAGAGTCAATAAAGGCCTATGGTGTGGGAAAACACCGCCATCAGCCGGAAATTGCACATAATCTTACAAAGGCTGCAGGTAAACCTTGCGGAGTAATATTCACTCCCCATCTTCTGCCCATGAGCAGAGGCATTATTAGCACCTGTTATGCTGTTTTGAAAAAAGAAATTCCGCAGGAAGAGATACAGGCCTTGTACGAAGATTTTTATAAGGATGAACCCTTTGTACGCGTTCTCCCTGCCGGTACATTGCCGGAAACAAGAAATATACGCTGTTCAAATTTCTGCGATGTTGCGGTGTTTACTGTTCACGGAGGGAAGATGCTCGAGACCGTGTCTGTTCTGGATAATATGGTAAAGGGCGCTTCTGGTCAGGCTGTGCAGAATATGAATCTCTTATACGGATTTCCGGAAACTGATGGTATAGATATGATACCGTCGGCTTTCTAGCTGATGTTTCTTTTGCCGTAAAACTAATTTTTATACAATCTATTGTCATGTCTATTCAATTATGATATACTTATTGCATATTTATTTACACGGAGTGTATTATTATGCAATTTTTCGACGGCGGAGTTTGTTTTCCTAAGGGATTTACTGCTCATGGTGTTTTAGCCGGCATTAAAAAAGGCCGGACTAAGGAAGATGTAGCGCTCATTGTTTCTGAAAAACAGTGCAATGCAAGCGGTGTTTTTACAAAAAATCTGGTTCAAGCAGAAC
>JAKJFV010000440.1 GCA_022704725.1 Spirochaetota bacterium | reverse complement strand
CAGAAATCATTTCCGAGCTCATTCTGCAGGATAAAATACAGACAAACTTAGGCATCGTGGTTACCGATTATTATGTACACGCGCTGTGGTTTTTCGACATTTTTACCCGTTATTTTGTTCCCAAGGAAGAAAGTAAAATACACATGAGCACGCTCGGTATTCCCCCGGACCGCATTGTGGTTTCCGGTATTCCTGTCATGGACGCTTTTTCTAAAAAAGTGTCAAAAAAGGCTCTCAGAGAAAAACTGGGCATTCACGATTCGCTTCCGGTTGTCCTTCTCTCTGCAGGAGCCTTCGGGGTTATGAGCGCAGCAGACATAATGAGAATCCTTTGTGCAATTAATGCGCGCTGTCATATTATTGTTATATGCGGTAAAAATGAAAAACTTAAAAATTCGCTCGATGTGTACATAGCAGAAAATAAGCGGACGCTCCACAATTCATACACAATTATTGGATTTACCGATGCAATTCATGAATATATGAAGGCTGCAGACCTTTTTATTGGAAAACCCGGAGGCCTCTCCTCTACCGAATGCATGGTCAGCGGCCTCCCTATGGTCATTTGGGATCCAATTCCCGGGCAGGAAATTTACAATACCTATCACATTCTGGAAAACGGCGCCGGTGTAATGCCTTCAAATGCCCTTACAATCGGAGCTAAGGTAGATGAGGTTTTAGCATCTCCTGAACGGCTTTCACAGATGAAGCAGAATGCCTTGTCAATTTCCAGGCCTCATGCTGCAGCCGGTATTGTGAACGCTATGCTTGAACATGAAAACGAAACTCCGGTAAAAGCTTTCAAAAGAATCCTGTAAAATTATTCTTGACAGAAGCAGACTCTCCTGATATCATGTTACTATAAATAGTAACACAGAAGGTTATTTCGGCGATTTCGGCGGTTCTTTTATTCCGCCGGTGCTTCAGTCGGAAATGGACAAGATTACCGAGGCTTATTATTCAATAAGCAAGAGCCATGAGTTTATATCAGAATTGCGTTCAATACGAAAGCATTATCAGGGAAGACCTACTCCTATTTATTTCTGCAAACGCTTGAGCGAAATGTACGGCGGGAGAATTTATCTAAAAAGAGAAGATTTAAATCATACCGGAGC
>JAKJFV010000043.1 GCA_022704725.1 Spirochaetota bacterium | reverse complement strand
GATGAAGTGCTTGGCGGCATTGAAGCAGAAGCAAAAAAAGGCAGGGCTAAATCTGATGATTAGTTTAAAAAAAATACGGCTTATTAACTGGCATAATTTTATTGACGAAACCATTCATATAGATGAAAAGACTCTCCTCGTAGGCGACAATGCTTCGGGAAAATCTACGCTTATAGATGCTATTCAATACGCCCTTTCTCCTAATTTGCGTAAAGCAAAATTTAATTCTGCAGCAGGAGATAAACGGGGAGGACGGGATCTTATCAGCTACACCAGATGTAAACTAGGAAGCGATACAACTGAATACGTGAGAGGCAACACCATCACTCATATAATGCTCTTTTTTGCAGATGAGGCAGAAGGTTTTACCTCCGGTATTTTTATTGAGTCATTTACCGATTTAAAAACGCTCGAACACTTCTGGATTGCCCGCGGCTGCTTAACTGATTCTATTACAGTCTATTCAGATACAAAAGGTTTTCTCAATTACAGACAGTTTAAAAATGCGCAGGAAGGCCTCATATCAGATTTTTATGAAACTAAAAAAGAATATACCCGGCAGCTCACCGGGTATTTAGGCGTATTCCGAAGAATGAGCGAGTACAATCCCTATCTCGAAGCCTTAACCCGATCGGTTAGTTTTTCCCCGCTTCTTTCTGTTAATAATTTTGTATGCGACTATATACTCGAAGAAAGGAGTCTGGATGTCTCCACCATGAAGGCAAATTTACAAAGCTATAAAGATGCAGAGGAAGCAGCAATTGCGGCAAAAAAGAGGATTGACCTTCTAACAAAAATTCTTCGGGACATAGAAGACTACCACAGCTTTGAACTCCGCCTTATACTTCTTGCCTACCTCAATCTTTGTGCAGAAAAGGCTCTGGCCCAGGAAGCACAGAAACAGGATACAGAAAAAAGAAAGATAACCGAAAAAGACCTTGCTCATAACCGGCTGGAATTAGAAAGATTACTAAGCAGTAAAAAAACTGCAGAACTTGATTATGAAAACACTCTTTCATCTCTTTCTAAAAATGATAAGTATATGTTGTTTAATTCGGTTCAAAATAAAATTGCACATATTCGTGAAAAATATGATGCTGCAAAAAAAGGCAGCGAGGCTTACAAACTTTGTATTGCACAATGTACAACTTTATCGCATGTACTGCATGATACACTTTCAGATTGTGCGTTTGAAATCGATGAAAAAAATATTGATAAAACAATAGAAGATATAGAAGCTGTACGTTCTCAAGTTATGCAGAACATGTCTGATCTTAAGCGTACACTTGATGAAAAAATGAATGAGAGAAAAGAAATAAGCGAAGAACTTATTGATCTACAAAAAGGAATAAGACGGTATCCTGAAACTGCACAGCGCCTTTTAGAGGAGCTTACGGCAAAGGGCGTACAAGCTTGGATATTATCAGACCTTGTAGAATGTACAAATGAAGAATGGACAAATGCTCTAGAAGGCTACCTTAATACATTACGATTTGCAGTTATTACCGAACCCCAAAGTTTTCAAAAATCTCTTGAAATCTACAATTCACTCGGCCGCGGAGTAAGCGGAGTTCCTCTTCCCAATATTTATAAAATGAAGCAAAAACTTTCTGAGGGATTTACCGGCACAACAGCAAAAGAGGGAAGCCTTGCGTCCCTTATAAGCACCGACTCCCCCTATGCAAAGACGTATACTGATTATATTTTGGGCGATGTGATGACTGCCGATATTTCCTCTTTAAAAAATTACCGCAAGGCAATAACCAAAGACTGCATGAGCTATACAAATTTTACCGCATCTAAAATAAAGGAAGAGGTATATAAAACACACTGGCTCGGAAGAAAAAGCCTTGAAAAGCGGAAGCAGGAATTGATTATTTTAAAGGAGCAGTTATCTAAGGAAATAGATGAAATTAATACCGTGTACGAAAAACACACAAATGCTAAAGACATCTTATACCGCATTTATTCATCACTTCACGATGCCCGTCCTTTGGCTTCTTTTTTAGAGGAGTCTGTTGCGCTGTACCGTGAATTACAGGAAGCAGAAAAGGAACTTCTCGATATTGATACAAACGAATTTTTGGATCTGCAGGAAAAGGCAAATCAGCTCAAAAAAAACATAAGGGAAACCGATACAGCAGTACAACAGATTTCCAGAAGCATTGGTCAAAAAGAAGGCCTCTTGGAAGACCTTATTCAAAAACTTGGTTTTCATGAGGAAAAACTTACAAGTATTGTTCAAAGCATTAATGAGTTTGAAGCACTGCATGAACACGTAATACCGAGGTGCGTAGAATATGCTGAACAAAAACTTTCGAATGCTAACCCCTCAGAAATACTTGCATCGTATGAAAGACAGAGAAAAACTAATGAAACTAAAAAAGAAAATGCCTATGAATCTTTCGCACTGCATCTTAGCATGTTCAATAGAGATTTTTCGAGCATTATTCCTTCCCGCATCGAAGAAGAAGATAATCTAAGAGCCATGCTCGACAAACTCGAAAAATCTGAACTCCCCTTATACCACGAAAAAATTGCACAGGCACGCATGGATGCAGAAAGAGAATTCAAAGATCACTTTATAGCAAAACTTAATGAATATATTGAAGAAGCGCGTATCAGTTTTAAAGAAATTAATAAAACATTGAGCAGCCTAACATTCGGCAGCGATCAATACAGTTTTACACTTGAAGAACGGTCCGACAGAAAGGGGCAAATAAGCATTCTGCAAAAGGCTGCAGAAATTACAGCTTTTGAAGACAGCCTCTTTGAACAGTTTATTAATCCTGATGAAAAAAAAGCGGCAGAAGATTTATTCGACGCAATTCTGCATGCAGATCTTGACTCTGAACAAATGAGAAGCATCTGCGACTACCGGACATATTTTACTTATGATATAAAAATTAAAAACACATCTTCTTTGGATCCTAAAAGCGGGAAACCTGTTGAATTAAGTCTGTCAAAGGTAATTAGAGAAAAATCGGGAGGGGAAGCACAAACTCCGTACTACATAGCAATTGCGGCAAGCTTTTACAGGTTTTTTATGGATAAACCGGAAAGCACCATACGGCTTGTCATGTTCGATGAGGCCTTTGACAAACTTGACGACGAGCGTATACGGAGGATTCTTGAGTTTTATGCGACAATGAACATACAGCTCATTGTTGCAGTACCGACAGAAAAACTAGAGACAATTGCGCCATCAATGGATAGAATCCTTACTGTAATAAAAAAAGGATACACCGCCAGGGTGAGAGAACACACACAAGGAATTATCGGATAATGGACGGAATAGTCTTTATTTGCAGCGAAATACTAAAGAGATTCCCGTCCTCTGCAGCAGCACAAGGCGGTAAAGAACTTCGGCTGAACATACGTAAAGTTTTTCCTGATGTCGGCGAAAAAAATCCCGATGACCTTGAGTCCTTTTTAGAGGCTGCTGAATTACTTGAAAAGCAGAATATTGTCTCCCTTATTTGGGAAAAGTTTAAACAGGGGGAAAAACTTAAAACTATTATTGTTACACACCCGGAACAGGTGTATAAATTACTCAATGAAGTTTTTCCTATTGAAGGATGTAAAGAGACCGGGACTAATGCAAAAGAAAAAGCAGAAATTCTTAGAAAAAAAAATAATCCATCTTCAGATTTTTTTACCTGGCTGGAAAAAACACTTACTAATGAAGATTTTTCAAAAGGAATTAATGCAGATATTATAGAAAATCTTTATGAGCTTTTTGTACATCTTCCTTCACACATTTCAAATAATGAACTTACATGTACGCCGCGCTCTTTATCGATCAAGATTTTTAATGATTCAAAGAAAATCGAAGGCCTTCTTAATAAAACCTCATTTCTTTTTAAAAGAGCAGAAAAAGAAGGAGTAATAATTGACGGTCTATCCCTCTTAGACAGGAATTTTCCGGAAGTCCTCATAACAGGATCTCTCCGTATTACAGGGGCAGGCTCCTTTAGCATAACATGTACGCCCGCTTCAACTATCAGCCTTGCGTATACTGCCGTTAAAAAAACTCAAAACATAGAATTACATACTGATACATCCTCTCAAAAACAAAGAAAACGCGTGTTATGTATAGAAAATAAAGAAACGTTTTATGCACTCTCAGCAGCTTTTGTAAGTACTTTTTTCAAATCCTTCGATGTACTCCTCTATACAGGAGGCTACGCAAACAAAGCGGTATTATCAGTTTTAAAAACATTTTACCAATCAGGTTTTTCACTCTACCATGCAGGAGACCTCGATCCTGACGGGATTCTCATTTTTCAAAATTTATATGAAGAACTTGATGGGAAAATTACTCCTGTTTTTATGAATACACATATTTTCAGATTCTATGAGCAGTACGGACGCAAGCTTAATCAGCAAATTATCAGCAGAACAAAACTCATCAAACCTTCCATCCGTTCAATTTCTGATATGCAGAATCTTATAGAACTCATTGAACAAACCGGAATCGGAATAGAACAGGAAATAATTGATTACAATAATTTCACAGGGGATGTTAGCAATAATAGAACCACTGAGTACACGGAAATGAAAGATACGGGAATCCGCAGATGACGCACAGATAGTGTCGTTAGGCGTACATCCCTGTACACCTAACTCACCGAGTATTTTGCTTCGCAAAAACTCGCCAGTCGTCGTAACCTTATCCGGCGGCATACGCCCCTTCGGGTCGTTAATGCAAGGAAATTATCATACAGTATTTTTTCTCGTTCATACTTCACTGCGAAAAAACTGATTATCCATGCCGATCTTCAAGCTTCTTCAGCTCTACAAAAGCTTCTGTGGTTAAGAAAATTACCACAGATAAGACGCAAGACTTCACTGTACCCATAATAATCACTATGCCCCCATTTTCAGATTAAACTGTTAAGAAAAAAACACAGAACACACAGGCACTGCGTGCGGCACGGAACACACAGGGAGTAGGGTCAATCACAGAAGCAGTGGAAGAGTTTTAACCACGGACGAAACGGGGACTTTATGCAGCGCCGATACTTGCCGCGGTAAAACTCAGAGTAGCCGATGTAATGCAAAAGAATGAAAAAACAAATAGATACAAGTTAGTACATATGACAAAAATTATCTTTTTTAGAACGAACGTTCGTTCTATTTATTAAGTAATTAATCGACCACTTTGGTTCTTCGCCTTAACTTCTCTTGCTCCTATACTTTACCCTAACATCTGTGTTGCCGAAGGCGCCATGTTCATCTGTGGTAATAAATTCTTCCTCTTCTTCAGCTCTACCCTAACATCCGAGTCATCCGTGTCTGCAAAGCAGTCCGTGTGATCAGTGGTTCAAATTCTTCATCCCTCTTCTGCTTAATCCGCTTCATCTGCGAAATCTTAAAGCTCGAAGAGCTTAATTATCTGCGGATGATATTCTTGCCTTCCTCATCGCGTCTTTGTCTGAGCTTATTCCCTTCCTTGTACCTTCGAAAGAGCCTTTTTTCCCCTCCTTCGCATGAGGTCTCCTCAGATTATTTCTGAAAAGTATTTGACCAAGAGTAAAATCGGTGTATAATTACGCATGGTTACGAATAGTTTGTAATTATTCATGTAATAGAGAGTTAGGCGGGCTTTTACATTTTTAGGATATTCATTGTAGAATAAATTAAGGATAGGAGAAAAAATGCCATTAATTTGTGAATTCCTGGGAATAAAGATTTTTATGTTCTGGGATGAGCATACACCACCCCATTTTCATGCACAATATGGTAATGATAAGGCTCTTGTTTCTATTGAAAAAGCTGTTGTTATGAAGGGATTTTTACCTTCAAGACAATTAAAGCTGGTTTTAGCCTGGTGTGAGCTTCATACAGATGAATTATTAAGGAATTGGGAATCCTCAAAAAGCCATGGAGAAATCCATCGGATTAATCCTTTATCTTAAGGAGAAGACAATGCATGATGTAATACAGGTTATACCGCAATCAGATTTTACAGTAATTGTTTATTTCTCAGATGGAATTGTAAAGAAATATGATGCATCTCCTTTATTGAATAAAGGAGTCTTTAGTCAAATATCCAATATAGACGATTTTTTAGATAAATGTACTGTTCTTAATAATACACTTGCTTGGGATATTGGCGGGAATTATGATCCCTATAATTGTATAGATATTGACCCGGAAAACCTATATGAAACTGCTGAAACAATTGAAGATCCATTTACTACGCCTATACGATAATCTATACTGAAAATTGTATTTCTTGTTTCCCTGCGTAAATTTTTTTTCTGTTCCCCATCCACTTCCCGGCTTTGCCTTAACTTCTCTTGCTCCCTTGCTCTACCCTAACATCCGAGTCATCCGTGGCTGCAAAGCAGTCCGTTTGATCAGTGGTTAAGAAATTACCACAGATTATGGGGCAGAGCTAAAGAAGAAGAGTAACCGCTGACAACCGCTAATGAACACTAATAGACGCTAATAAAACCTTATCCCTTTCGCGTTCATTCGCGTCTATTCGCGGTTTAAAATTCTTCATACTTCTTCGCTCTACCCGCTTCATCTGCGAAATCTTAAAGCTCGAAGAGCTTAATTATCTGCGGATACCATTCTTATCTTCCTCTTAGCGGCTTTGCGAGAGCTTCCTATTTTGTACATAATTCATTGACAATGTGTACATATAACAGTACAATATTTCTAAGGACGGTGATGTATGGTAACTGAGATGACAATTACAGAAGCAAGAAAAAGAATTACATCTCTCGAAAACGAAATTGATTTTGATGATACAATAACCATCACTAATCACGGCAGAGAAGTTTTTGCCTTAATGAAATGGGACACCTATGAAAGTATTCATGAAACACTAGAAATTCTTACTGATGAAGAATTAATGCATGACTTACAAACAGGTATTAATCAAATAAAAGAGAATCAGCTCGTAGATTTTGAAGAGTTCAAGAAGAGTATATAATGTACTCACTAAAACTTACAAATATTGCAGCCGAGTTTATAAAAAAACTGGATAAAAAATCGCAAAGTCAGATTATTGAAAAAATTGAATTACTAAAAGAAAATCCCCTTGAAATCGGGAAACAGCTAAAAGGGAATCTTAAAGACTACCGGTCAATCAGATCGGTTGGTCAGCGTTATAGAATTATTTATAAAGTCTGTGAAACTGAAGTCATTGTAGTTATTGCTGCTATTGGAATAAGAAAAGACGGTGATAAAAAAGATATTTATGAGTTAATGAAAAAATATGTAAAAATCGGCTTATTTGATTAATTACACTTTTTTTCCCATTAGTTTATCTTCACAGCGGTGATACTGATCAATAAGTTCGTAAGAGCTTTAAGCACCTGTGGTTCTTTTTACCTTAATTCACAAAGCCTACCGTAAAACAGGCCGGGAATTACAATAAGCATATTGAAATATTCAATGTGCTTATTTGTATTTCCAGTCCTGTTTCAATGTGATTAATTCCATTGAAGAATAAAAGAACCACAGGTGATTTATGCTCTAGCGAGCAAAAATCACACACAGATGACTTTTTTTGAAATAATAAAAGTACCTTTTAAGCGGCTTCAGCTCTGCCTCATAATCTGCGTCATCTGCGGATTCTTTTTTAGCGTTTATTCGCGTCCATTAGCGGTTCAAAATTCTTTTCTTTCCCTCTTCTTTGCGTGACCTTTCCTCGCTCCCATGCTCTACCCTATAATCTGTGTGCTCTGTGTCCGCGAAGCGGCTGTGTTGTCCGTGGTTATTCTTGATCCTTCTTCAGCTCTATCCTTTTCATCTGCGTCATCTGCGGATATTTTTTACACTGTTTTCCCGCCCCACTCATCCGAATGCTTTCTTTCAAAGGCAATAACCTTATCAAAATCCGCTTCCGCCTGGCAATTTTTTTCTATTGATAATGCTGTTTTATGAAGACGTTTTATACAGTCGGATTTATCGGTGTAGCCCAGTTTCGATTTTTCTATGCTGTCCCTGAGAACACGTATTGATTCATCATAAATTTTTAGGGGAACAGGAAAGGGATGTCCGTCTTTTCCGCCATGGGCAAAGGAAAAGCGTGCGGGGTCTGTAAATCGTGAGGGAGTGCCGTATAATACTTCGCTTACGAGGGTTAATGACTGCAGCGTCCGCGGTCCTAGTCCTGGTGTTAATAAGAGAGACTCAAAATCTTTTGTTTCTGCAGTGTAGGCTGATGCTAGAACGGCGCCGAGACGTTTTGTGTCGACATCCTCTTCTCTCACGTCGTGGTGTGAGGGCATTACACAATTCCGGGAATCAAAAAGAGGAAGAGTGTTCTGCATCTTTTGAATTTCGCCTAAAATAAGCGACGGATCCTGCTGTGCAAAATCGACCAGCCGGCTCCGCACAGGAGAGGCCTCTTTAGAAACAAGGTTAAGAATATCACCTGAGTTTTCGCCAACAACCGCAGTATGGGGTTCCTCAATAAAGGAGCGGAGATTTTTGGAGCACCAGTGATACCTCCGTGCCGCTTTCTGTGCAGGATTCATTCCCTGCTGAACGACTGCCCAGCTTCCGTCAATAGATAATACAAAATTATGCTGATACAGCTGATATCCGTCCTGAACTGCCGTATTATCGACCTTAGCACTCAGCTTACTTGCTTTTATGAGCTCATCCCCGTTCAAACCGGACGCATCACAAACATATTTTAGTTCATCGGGAGTCTTTCTCGAGTACTTGCCTCTTCCTCCGCACACACAGATGCCAAGCTCATGAGCCCTCGGGTTTAAGCCGCGCTTTAAGGCATACATGACGCTTGTAGTTATGCCCGATGAATGCCAATCCATGCCCATGACTGCACCCAAGGACTGGAACCACAGAGGATCGCTCAAGCGTACAAGCACTTCATCGCGCCCGAAATTGATAATGAGCGATTCGACAATAAGAGTTCCCAGCTGCATCATTCTGTCTGCAAGCCACTTTGGTACTGTTCCTGAATGCAGCGGCAGATCCGCCCGTCCTGTTTGCCTCATACTAATACTATACATATATAGAGTAGTTTTTGCAACCATGAAGAAAGAGTATCCGCAGATGACACAGATTAAACAGATGACCCGGTAGAACAAAGAAGCAGAGAAAAAGAGAAACCACAGAGCACACAGGCACTGCGTGCGGCACGGATACTTGTCTCTGATCCCCTTAGTTTCCACAGAAAACACACCGAGGAATTTATCCGCAGATGAAACTGATTCACACAGATTAATCAAAATAGGTGAATACAGACTTAAAAACCTTTAATAATAGGACG
>JAKJFV010000439.1:239-1127 GCA_022704725.1 Spirochaetota bacterium | reverse complement strand
ATTAATTCTTATAGTTTCCGGCTCATGTAATCTGTTTATTGATTCCACCCTTGTAGATAGAATATGGGCAAAAGAGTTTTTCGGGGAAGAGTGCGTGTTTTTCTCAGGCGGAAGTTTAATGACGGCCCGGGCAGAGGAAGACTGCCAGTGGTACAGCATTACAGCTGATATTCTTCGCGGCATCCCCATTGTAGAATGGAAGATGCTCGAAGTGTACGAAAGACGCCTTACCTCTATCATTGCCAAGGGGTCTGCAAAGGTTGCTGTTCCAACCTGTACTGCGTGAGCTCCTGCCATAATAAATTCGACCGCATCGATCCATGTTCTAATGCCGCCAAGACCGACAACCGGGATTCTTTCGTTCTCAGAAAGTTCCTTCATAGATAAGCAGAGATCGTAGACCATGCGGAGCGCTATCGGTCTGATAGCAGGACCTGCAAGTCCCGCTCGAATATTGTTAAAAACAGGCTTCCCCTTTTCTACATTGATTGCCATTGCCTGAAAGGTATTAACAAGGCTTAAAGCATCGGCTCCTGCTTTTCGTACTGCATGAGCAACCGCAATGAGGTCGGGGGCATTGGGAGAAAGTTTAACCATGAGGGGCTTTTTTGTCGCTTTTCGGACAGCCTCAGTTACTTCTGCCGCAGCAGAAGGCTGTAAACCGAATGCCATGCCGCCTGCTTTTACGTTGGGACATGAAATATTGAGCTCGATCATGGGAATATCAGTTTGGTCGAGAAGTAATGCTCCTTCTACATAGCTTTCTATAGTAGAGCCTGAAAGGTTTGCGATGCTCACGGTTTTAAAAGCAAGCATCTGGGGAAGCTCTCTTTGAATAAAATGTTCGATGCCGGGGTTTTCGAGCCCTATGGAATTGATGAGGCCTGA
>JAKJFV010000439.1:0-229 GCA_022704725.1 Spirochaetota bacterium | reverse complement strand
CCCTTTGAGCACATACCGCCCAGAGCATTAACATCGATGAGCTGTTCGTATTCAGTTCCAAAGCCGAAGGTGCCGGAAGCTGCAATGACGGGGTTTTTAAATGGAATGCCGGCAATCGTTACCGAGGTGTCAATATCAGTGTGCGGGGTACTGGTCATTTGGAGCCTCCGAATATCAGTTTTTCACCTGCAAAGATGGGACCAGCCTTGCAGCATCGTCTTGTGCCTTC
>JAKJFV010000438.1 GCA_022704725.1 Spirochaetota bacterium | reverse complement strand
CAGGTACGGCTTAAACATGTTTATAAGCGATATCTTGAAGAAGTTGAGGGCAGAACCTTCTCTCTGGAGGATGAAGACAGAGTTGAGTATACCATCAGTTCAAAGACTATCGACAAACTTGACATAATACTGGCAGCAAGACATTTGTTAGAAATAGAAAGCAATCAGGATTATCTTGATACCAGAGACCATCTGGGCAACAAAAGGGTAAGAGCC
Organism: Spirochaetota bacterium; assembly: GCA_022704725.1. GTDB lineage: Bacteria > Spirochaetota > Spirochaetia > Treponematales > Treponemataceae > JAAZLA01. Next base: position 916 of record JAKJFV010000438.1, on the reverse strand, counting down.
GTTGGAGAGCTTATGCAGATTGAGTTCGAAAAAGCTTTTTCCAAGATGATCCAGCATATTCCTGAAAAAGTCATCTCCATGGCCCAGTCTCTTAGTAAAATTAACCCCCAGTCACTTATAAACTCTAGAGCCATAATGACAGCTTTCCATCAGTTCTTTGCAACAAGTCAAATAAACCCCATTTCGGAGCTTACCCACAAGAGAAGGCTCTCGGCAATAGGACCGGGTGGTTTAAAAAGAGAACATGCAAAGTTTGAGGTAAGAGATGTTCACCACTCCCATTACGGAAGAATGTGTCCTATTGAAACTCCTGAAGGAGCCAATATAGGTCTTATCACTTCGCTTTCAATATTGGCGCAGACTGATGAGTTCGGATTTTTGAAAACTCCTTACTTTAGGGTAAAGGATGCTGTTGTTCAGTATATTGGAGATAAAGCGAGTTCTATAGTACCTCTTTCGGCTGATGAAGAAGAAAATTATAAAATAGCCCCGGCTTCAATTGAAATAGATGAAAAAGGAAATATAATACCTCCTTATGTCGAGGTACGATATCAGGGAAAGGTAACGTTTGTCCCTAAAAAAGAAGTTGACTATATCGCCGTAACCCCAAAACAGATAGCTTCTGTGTCAGCGGCACTTATTCCGTTTCTTGAACACGATGATGCAAACAGAGCTCTTATGGGATCAAACATGCAAAGACAGGCTGTTCCTCTTGTATATACGGAAGCCCCATGGGTCGGAACCGGCGTTGAGTGGTTGGCGGCAAGAGACTCAGGCTATCTTATATTTGCAAAGCACAAGGGAGTCATCGAATATGTTGATGGAAGAAAGATAGTGATAGCCAGAACTCTTGACGAAGGCGAAGATTGCCGGACAAAAGAAAAAGATGGTAAACGCTACCTCATTGACAATGAAG
>JAKJFV010000437.1 GCA_022704725.1 Spirochaetota bacterium | reverse complement strand
TCATTCTCAATTTCATTTATCAATTCATTAAACATCTTATTGTATTTGTATAACGGATAAATTGGTAATCGCATATAACCCAATTTTGCATACCATTCATGTACTTTTACATTATGGATATCAAGTTCAGATTTTAGTCCATATACCTTTTTCAATTTAATGCAATGATTAAGATGCGTTTGGTCATTCTCTACGTATTCATAACAATTAGGAAAATTTCCATCAACAAAACCAATAATAAATTTTCCATTTTTAGGTATTTTCGGTACAACAATAATGTCTCCATCTTTAAAACTTTTTATTTTCATAATACTATTTATTCTTCTATTGGTAATATTTTTATAAGCTTTTCGAAAATCAACAGTATTTCTTAAATCAAGGTTTACATTACCACCACCCCATCCCATTGAAATTTTATTATCCTCAAGCCGTTTAACCACTTCTTTCAGATTGTTAGTATCCACACGAAAATTTACAATACTCATTTTTTCTCCTTTTTGCGCGAAAAGCGCGTCCGCATAACATTTGCTTAACCTGTAATCGCGGTCTGAGCCATAGGCGAAGACTTGGCGCGGTTTGTGCGTAAAAGAGCGAAGCGATTAGCACAAACCGTGACAACAGCGATTATCAGGTTGAAGCAGTTGTTAGATTATTATTTAATTGCCAATTCCCCGCACGCTGCCTCGATTGAATCTCCCATGCTTTGCCTTATTGTAACTTGGACATTGCTCTGCTCTAAAATATTTTTAAAATGATTCAGTTCTTGAACTGAAGCTGGTCTAAATTCATAGTTTTTCTTGCCGTTATACTTCAACAGATTTACGATTACGTTTTTATTTCCAAACCATCTTGACAAGCGTTCGCTATCGACCCTTCTGTCATTTATGCCTGGCAAAAGCAGATAAGCAATTGAAACTTTCCTATTGTGCCTTCTCCCATACTCCATAGTTAACGAAACAACTTCATTAATGCTATGTTTTGACATCCCAGGTATCAAATAATCTCTTGTTTCCTGATCAGTGGCATGCAAGGAAAGCACAAGTTGAATTTTTATATGCTCTTCACGAAGCATCTGTAATTTGTCTATAGGACCTACAGTTGAGATACTAATACCATCAGTTGGAAAATCTAGACCGTTTCTATCTCTAAGAATATGAACGGCCCGTATTATCT
>JAKJFV010000436.1 GCA_022704725.1 Spirochaetota bacterium | reverse complement strand
TACATCCTGCGGACAAAAATATAAAAACCAGACACAGAAAAAAGATTTGAAAAATCCGGCATAATTTATTGAACATAGCCCCTCCTGCTTCTTGCTGATTATTCAAATATTGGAATTTTCTATAGTTACTAAATTATAAAGTTAATACGGCAGACAGGAGAAAGTATTACAGTTTTTGTCGAGTTATTTTTCAAAAAATCTATTCAGCAAAAAACAGCTATTTTGTAATAAACTCTCTTCTAAAACGTATTAACTATATAATTAACCATACAAATGAGACTGTATAACTAAAGACGCAAAGGAAGGAATAATCAATTATGTCTTATCATGTATTTCAATACGGTGGTGTGAACTGTGTAATTGATATTGAAAAAATGCAGGCAAAAGCTGTTGATGACTTAACCGCCGAAGCATTAAAAAAGATACCATCCATGCAGGAAAGACCGCTGCCCTCCGGCCAGGAAGAGAACTCTAAAAAAAAGAATCAAGAGCTTCTTCCTATTAACAGTATGGCTCTTTTTGTCACTCAGGCCTGCAACCTGCGGTGTATTTATTGCTATGAAGAAAAAAACAGCGGCTGCATGGAAGAAAAAACCGCTCTCCGAGCAGTGGACTGGTTATTTGAACATTCGGGAAACATCAAAAAAATCTATATATATTTTTTTGGCGGCGAACCGTTTCTGAACTTTCCGCTAATTAAAAACGTTGCAGCCTATGCCCGGGAAAAAGCCGGCGCTTTAGGCAAGTCCGTAGCATTCGCCACCACGACCAATGCAACCCTGCTGGATGAGGAAATGATTCTATTTCTCCGAGAGTATGATGTCCATGTTTTGGTCAGTATGGACGGGCCCAGAGAAATTCATGACCATCAGCGGCCTTTTGCCGATGGTCGGGGTTCTTATGACGTCATCCTGCCCCGCGTAAAGAAACTGCTGGCGGTAAAGCCGGAGACCCGTGTTCATGCCGTTCTCGTCGATGACAGCAAAACAGAACTCATAAATAACACACTGAAAGATATTGGTTTCGCAGAAGTAACACTTTTACCGGCATCCGCTTCTGAGTTTCAAGGAGGGGCGGAGGAAGGAGCCGGAAAAACCGAGCAGTCCAGAAATCTGGATGGTCTCCTCCTGGAAATGGAACGGGAAGCAGAACTATGGCTGAACCTTGTTAAAAACAAGG
>JAKJFV010000435.1 GCA_022704725.1 Spirochaetota bacterium | reverse complement strand
GGCTACCGTGGAGCCGCTTCGGGCGCGGGCCGCATCGTACGCGGCGGCAGGTGGGGCAGCTATGCGAATGGCTGCGCCATCGCTCTCCGGGATAGCTACGATCCGAGCTTCCTGTACTTCAACATTGGGTTCCGGGTTGTTCGCCCCTGACGTTCTGCAGAAAATAGCAGGGCTTCGAGGCACTCGGTGAGCGGAGGCGTCAAGCCGAAGAGAACAGAGGGCATCGCCGCACTGGGGTCTTAGGAAACAAGGAGGAGGGGTAAAGAAAGCCCCTTCTTCCCGCGAAGACGGTCGCTAATTTTATCGTTAGAGGGGTTATGGCTTTATTAACGTAATTTCAAACTTTCTTTGTAAGCCCTTTTGGCGAAAGCACCGTATGTTAAGAGTGTAACCGGATTTTGTATTTATCGAGTTTAGACCATTTTATCCTGAAACAACTGGTCTTCTGTCTATGTCTGCTTTATGGATGATTTAGTATTTCTACTCAATAGACAGGAAACCAGAAAGTACAGAAAAGACAGAAAAAACACTTGAGAGTTACGTTCGTCCGGCCAAATAATTTTGTTAAAAAAGGGGGAGACATGCATAAGTTGATTGTAATTGGGCTATGCAGCGTTTTATCAGCTTACGGCTCTTCTTTTACAGGGAGGTTTTTGTGAAAATATTTTTTATGGGATTTTTTGCTTCTCTACTTTTACTGCTGTCCGTTTCCTGTACCACAACAGGTACTGCGGATCAAACAAAAAATACGGATGCAGCTTCACCGCATGATGTCAGTGGATCGTTTGACTATATTACTTTGGCATGGGAAGAGTTTAACCAAAATAAAAACAGCCTTGAAGCACTTGAGTATTTCGACAAGGCGGAGACACTAAATCCCTCTGAAAAACAGATATATCAGGGGAAAATCTGGGCATACAAGGAAGATAATAAGCCTGATAAAGCAAAAGAATACGGGTGTAAGCTTTATACTGTTCTCGCTGAGAATCCTGTTGATATATCGTTTAATTACGGCTATGCAGCAGATGCTCTGGCATGGGGTTCCCAAATGCCGGAAGAAGCCATAGAAATATACTCAATTCAAATTAAATCTTCAAATGACTCATATAGTCTTCATAACAGAGGGCGTGTGTATAATGAACAGGGAGACTTAGAGAAAGCCCAAAAGGATTTATTTGCTGCATA
>JAKJFV010000434.1 GCA_022704725.1 Spirochaetota bacterium | reverse complement strand
GGACAATACGGCAACATCCTGATCCTTTGAGGTATCTGCAATAATGGTATAGGGAGTGTTATATGTAATGGTAGAAAAATCGGTAGAAACATACAGCTCGGTCGAGACAACAAAGCTTGCAAATGTATTCTCCGCCGATGTAAAAGTTTCTGCCAGTGGAGGAGCAATTGCGTAGGAAATGACTCCAAATACAGTATCCATAAAAAGATTTGATATTTGAATATTTGACTGTAAAAAGAGTTTTTCTTCTAAAAAAATACTTCCGTTTATTTCTACTTCTGCATTTTGAGAGTATTCGTAATGGGAATAATCATAAAATAATAAGGAAAAATCAATCGATTTACCGTCAGGAATGACTTCCAGCTGTAAAGCGGTCAATGAATCATCACCTATACTAAGCTGGGGAATAAACCCTAAAAATCCGTGAGAAAGAGGATCTAAATACATTTCCGCCTGTATGGTATTTGAATTTGGAAGCGTAAAAGAATTTATACGCAGGGAGCCCTGAGGCTGAATATTTTTAATATCTATTGATCCTGTATATTCAATATCGCATAAAGGACCTACAATATGAATCATCGAAATATCAACAAAGGAAAGATTACCTTCTGCATCAATAATGACGTTTAAGCCTTTTGGAACTAAAGAAGACGGAATTGAAATGCTTCCCCTTGCAGTATATTCAAAGTCCTTTATATTTTCGATTGAACCATTCATAGTGTAAACCCCGGATAAAGCTGTTCCTTCAATTTTTCTTAATAAAGGAGATGCTTTGTTGATGGTTACAAGGGACAGCGGGTTAAAATTTTCTGTCTCAAGTAAAATAGATGCTTCCTTTTTGCTGATAGTATATTCTGCAAAAAGATTAAAAGATCCGACATTTTCAAGAATTTGGAAATTAAGCTTTTCATCAGTATACCAAAAAGCGGCTTCTACCGGTTTGACGGTAACTTGACTGTTTTTTAATTCTCTTATACGCAGCTGAACGGCACTTTCTGTTAATGCGTGATTTGTACTGCCCTGGAGGGTAAAATTGGAAGAAACAGGACCGAAACCTGATAAAGCATCATCTAAAAATGTACAAGAAAGTGTATTTGTCGAGGTAAATTGAATACGCTTACCCGAAATACTATTTTTTAAAACGGTATCGCGCATCTGTAATTTAACACGTATGTTTTCATTTTTATATGCAAG
>JAKJFV010000433.1 GCA_022704725.1 Spirochaetota bacterium | reverse complement strand
TAAGAAATTGTTAGAACAGCAAATTTCCGAACTCATTCAAAATGCCGTTGTCCATGGAAATAAAAACAGAGAAGAATTAACTGTAAATATCAGATATTTATTTAAAGACAATGTGTTTACAATAATACTCCAGGACGAAGGAAACGGCTTTAACGAGTTGGAGCATTGGAAACAGTGGAATGAAAAGAGAAGCAAACTGCAACAAGAAAAAAACGCAGAAGAATTTTTCATGTATGCAGCTTATCAAAAAAGGGGCAGCTTTAACCCCTGCAGCTCTGGCGGAACAGGCCTTTTTGCAGCATTTGAATACTGGGATAAGGAATTTTCCTTTTCCAAAGAAGGCAATTCAGTAACCGCTTCCAAAATATTTTACCCGGCTTTTATAGAAGAAGAATATGAATCTGATTAAAACATTGAAAACAACCAGCATTAACGGTGAAAAAATAGTGAAAATATGCAGTAACACATCCTGCGTTAATGAAGAAGCACCAGTACATACTCTTGCACAGGAGTTAACAAATAACAAGGTTCCGGCTTTAGGAGTCTTGAGCAGCACCGGTAAACTTGCAGGTATTATTGTAAGCAGAACCTTGTTTGAACTGCTGGCAAAGCCGTATGGAAGAGATTTACTTTTCCGCAAAACAGCTTCGGAGGTAATGATTAAACCCCGGACGTTTATATACGATGAATATATTAGTGATGTTCATGAGCACCTCAAAGAAGATTTCTTTCTTGATGAAATTCAGCATTATGCGCTTATCGATTCCAAAAAGAATTTTAAAGGAATTTTCTCTTCTAAAGATCTGCTTTTACATATTGCAGCCGTACAGCATCAGGAAACGTTAATAACAGAAAAAATTCAAAAAAAAATTATCCCCCCGTTTTTGTCGTATGAAACTGACTCGTTCAGCTTAGTGAGTTCATCGGTTATGTCTCAAAGGATAGGAGGAGATTATTACCATTTAAAAAAAATTGATAAAAACAGAATTTTTTTCTGTCTTTGTGATATTTCGGGTAAGGGAATGAGCGCCGCAATACTTACTGCTGTTTTGGCAGGATTTATGGAAACCATACCATACATTAATGACTTACATTCAATCGTTCAAAATCTGAATAACTTGATTATGGAAAGCTGTTCTCTTGAAAAATATGCAACAGGCGTATTCTGCATCAGAAATGAAACTGATAATACACTTGAATACTGCGATATGGGTCACGGATTATTTTACGAAGTAAGAAATAACAGCATCAGGCAA
>JAKJFV010000432.1 GCA_022704725.1 Spirochaetota bacterium | reverse complement strand
GCTTAAGGAATTAACAAAAAAAGATTTCCTCGACCATGTAAATGCTATGGGGGACTTTCTTCGAAAAACAGTTTCCGGATGGAAGCTTGATTGTGTAAAGGAAGTAAGGGGCAGGGGCTTAATGATCGGTATTGATATTACGCAAAGTGCAGGGGACATTCAAAAAAAATGTCTTGAAATGGGCCTTTGTGTATCGACAGCCGGACCAAATACTATACGGTTTTTACCTCCTCTTATAATAAGTCAAAAAGAAATAGAGGCCGGTTTGGATCTTTTTAAAAAGGCGCTTACTCAATAGAGACGGAACGTGCACCTAATTTTTACTGATTGTGCCGTTACATGTATTTTTGTGGTATAATAGCCGTGTTTATGCTTCTTATATGAAGGAGGTGAGCATGGCTTTTTCTTTTAAACTTCCTCAGGGTTTTCTCTTAGGCACTGCAACGGCAGCAACACAGATTGAAGGCGGCGATACTAACAACAGCTGGTATGACTGGGCTCAAAAGGGAGGCGTTAAGGACGGCTCAAATCCTGTTAAGGCAAATAACCACTTTGAACTTTTTGCCTCCGATATTGAACTTATGGCCCGCATGAAGATGCAGATTTACCGTATGGGACTTGAGTGGAGCAGGATTGAACCTGAACGCAATACATTTGATTCTGCTGCTATTGAACATTACCGTGAAGAAATATCGCTTTTAAAACAGAAGGGAATAAAAGTTTTAGTGACACTGCATCACTTTACGAATCCCTTATGGTTTGAGCGCATGGGTGCTTTTAAACATCCCGAGTCCCCTGGAATTTTTCTGGAATATGTACGCTATGCTGCCGGAGCACTGGGAGATCTTGTTGACGAATGGATTACGATAAATGAGCCCAATGTATATACGGTGAACGGGTATTTTTTCGGTTCGTGGCCGCCGGGCGAAAAGGGCAGGTTTCCCAGTGTCCAAAAGGTATACGCTAATTTAGCTGTCAGTCATATTTTAGCGTACAGAGAAATACACCGCATTCAAAGAGAACAGGGTATAAAAGAAACAAAAATAGGATTTGCGAATCATCTGCGGGTATTTAAAGCTTATCACTGGTGGAATCCCTTTCATCAGCTGAGTTCATGGTTTTTTAACCTGGTCTTTCAAAAAAATCTGACAAAAACCTGCATGACAGGAATTCCTCTTTTTCCAGTACCAAAAAAAGAGTTTCTGCAGCATGGAATTGTCCCCGGCCGCTATTACGACTTTATAGGCATAAACTATTATACACGCGGTGCTGTCCGTTTTTTTAAAGAAGATGTCTTTCCCGGTAAAAAATATAATGAC
>JAKJFV010000431.1 GCA_022704725.1 Spirochaetota bacterium | reverse complement strand
TGCAGGAGCCGGCGGAACAGAATCCTGTGATTGGGCTCAAATGCTGTCTAGAATGTACACACGGTGGGCAGAAAGACATGAATATAAGGTTACTATACTCGATGTACTTGAAGCGGAAGGCGGCATAAAGTCTATAACAATTGAAATTAAAGGCGATTATGTGTACGGCTACTTAAAATCTGAAGCCGGTGTGCACAGGCTTGTGCGAATAAGTCCTTTTGATTCTAATGCACGGCGGCATACTTCATTTTCTTCCGTGTATGTTTTTCCAATTATTGACGACACCATAGAGGTCGATATCCGCAGTGAAGATTTGCGTGTCGATACATATAGGGCAGGCGGTGCAGGCGGACAGCATGTTAATAAAACAGACTCCGCTGTTCGGTTTACTCATCTTCCGACAGGTATAGTAGTTGCCTGTCAATCGGAAAGAAGCCAGACGATGAACAGAGCCTTAGCCATGAATATTCTCAAGGCTCGTTTGTATGATTACTACAAAGAAGAAAAAGAAAAGGAAAATGCAAAATTTGCACAGGAAAAACGGGGGATTTCTTTCGGCAATCAAATGAGGTCGTATGTTTTTCAGCCATATACAATGGTAAAGGATCACAGGACTAAATTTGAATCCGGCAATATTCAGTCCGTTATGGACGGGAATATTGACGGGTTTATAGAATCTTTTCTCGCAGCAAAGTGGAAAGGCCTTCCGATGGGAGATGACAGCGAATGACATTCAGAGCATCGGTAATACGTGCTGTAGTTATACTTTTTTTTGCGTTTTCTGCTTTTACAGTCTGTGCTCAGGAATCATTTTGGACTGTGGCTGCTGTCAGATTTGCACTAGATACAGATACGGCTTTATTAGATCCTGAAATGCAGAAAACAGCACAAGCCTTAACCGAAGATATTCCAATGCTCATTTTATCTCAATTATCAAATTCGCTTGAACGATCTCTTGCTGCAGAAGAAGTATACAAGCGGGAACTATATGATCTACAGTCAAAGATGCAAACCCTCGTAAATGACTACTCCTCTGTCCTTAAAGCGCGCGACCAGCAGCTTTTTATTTCACAGTCAAAAAAGGACCTGCAGTCAAAAATTGAAGAGCAGGAAATAAAACTTAGTTCGGCAGCAAAAAAAATTGATGATAATTTTGCTTCCCAGGAAGAATTAAGCCGTGCGTATAATAATCAAAGCACCAGCGGCACAGCTGCTTCAAACAAAAGAGAAAAGGTAGTTCTGTATAAATCCAGTCCGAATGAATTATATGCATATGATGCAACAAAAACAAAAACCGACGAAGAATTGGAAGTACAGATTAACCGGGATAAAATAAGAGGCCTTATAACCGGT
>JAKJFV010000430.1 GCA_022704725.1 Spirochaetota bacterium | reverse complement strand
TGTTCATTTCTGCTGTTAACAGCGATAACGAGGGGATGATCAATCTGTTTTTAAGAAGCGGTGTAAAAGTAGATGTGACCGGACCTGACGGCAAAACAGCGCTCATGCATGCACTGAGTTCAAAAAACATTAAAATGGCAGGATGGCTTATAAATGCCGGGGCATCTCTTAAATCAAAGGACAATAACGGCAAGACAATTCTCATGTATGCTGCCGAAGCCGAGGCCGAGGCAATAGTTAATAGAGCTATAAAAGCTAAGGCGGATATATATGCAAGGGATAAAAAAGGGTGGAATGCTTTAAATTATGCAATGGCTGGAAGGAACAAAAAGATAATAAAAAATCTTGGTCAGTATGAAACAAAGCCGACCGATTTCCTGATCGCAGTAGAGAATGGTGACACAGTTAAAGCAAGAACCCTTTTGAGACAGGGGATGGACCCGAATTATAAGAACGAAAATGGCGAGCCGATGATATTTATTGCCATTAGAAATGACAACAGAATGATGTTAAAGCTTCTTCTTGAGTTCAATGCAGATGTGAACTTTAAAAACAGCAAAGGATATACGATACTTATGTACTGTCTTGCAAGCAGCAAGATCGAACTTGCGCAGGAATTGCTGAAATACGGAGCACTTGCCGATTTTAACTATAAATATGCCGAAGGGAAGACTGCGATGATGATAGCCATCCTTTCAAAAGACAGACGGTTTATGATGTCAGTTGTGAAATTTAAACAGAATTTTAATATAAGAGATGACTACGGAAACACTGCTTTAATGTATGCGGCAGGAATGGGGCTGGGCGATCTTGTTAAGACGCTGCTTGAAAAAGGTGCTGATAAGAACATAAAAAGAAAGGATGGAAGAACCGCCCTTGATATAGCAAAGGCAAAAGGATATACTTATATAGCTAAAATTCTTGAATAAATTAAAGATTCTTAAGTATGGCTTCTATTTCCAGACGATCCTGAGCATCCGGTTTCAGCTCCAGATATTTCTGATAGTGTTTTCTGGCCTCTCCCTTTTTCCCCATATCATTATAAGATTCTCCAAGACCAAGGTGAGCATCTGCATGTCCCGGTTTTAAGGAAAGTACTTTTTTAAATATGCCTACGGCCTGAGAACTGTTTCCATTGTCAAGCATTTTCCACCCTTTTTTACAGAGAGATTCCGCTTTGTCGCCTGTTTTCGGTAAAATTTTCTTAACAACTGGTCGTTCTTTTTCAGGAAGAGGGGATTGAATTTTTTCTTTAACATGCTCAGGTTCTTCAGCAGGTTCAGGCTCGGGTTCTTTTACTGGTTCTATCTCGGGCTTGCTCTCGGGTTCCGGTTCGGGAGAGGGTGTGGCAGT
>JAKJFV010000042.1 GCA_022704725.1 Spirochaetota bacterium | reverse complement strand
TTTGGCAGCTCCTGAAAGCTGCTGAGAAATCATGTCCTGAAAATTAACACGGCCTCGTTTAAAACCCGTTGTATTAACATTTGATACGTTGTTTCCAATAACATCCAGTCTTGTCTGGTGGTTCTGCATTCCGGATACGCCGGAGTAAAGTGATCTCATCATATGTTTAACCCTCTTTTTAGTAAGCTAGTACTCTTTTTACTGATTCCATGCTGTAAAGCATGCCGTTTATCTGTACCTGCGGTTTTTCGCCCATAACTGCCCCTTCTACAATACCGCTGATAGATACCATTCCGTCTTCAATTTCAACAGTTTTACCAATGGTATTTACAGCTTCCGATGAATTGAGCATTGATGCAAGCTTTGAAAACTCTGTATTCATATTGGTCATTTGTTCCAATGAGGAAAATTGAGCCATCTGTGCTATGAATTCAGTGTTTTCCATAGGACTTGTCGGATCCTGATTAGCAAGCTGTGCTAACAGTAGTTTCAAAAAATCATCCTTGCCCAATTGTGAACTTGCAGTACGTCCGTTTACAGCGAGTGTTTTGTTAAAAGTGTCAACAGCAGTTTTTGACTGCAGCTGTTCTGAAGCACTCATTGATGCTCTAAATTCCATGGTAATTCTCCTGTTTATTTATTACGCAATCATATTTATTACTGATGTTCCGTAGATTACCGCATCCCGTGCGAGCTGAAGCGCATAATCATCATCAAAAACTTCGGGCAACGCATCATTGTATACATAACCCCTTGGATTATGATCTTTTTCCCGGCCGCCGTCCTGACTTCCGCTGTTCCAGCTCAGGTCGAAACCGCCTGCTTCAAAACCGCTGTCAGTAAAGGCCTGACGTAAAGAATCAAGATTGGCTTTGAAAGCGTTAAAAGCTTCTTCGCTCGATACAACTATCTTACCTGCAATTACTTTGTCGGTAACTTCAAGGTGTATCTTTACATTTCCAAGCTCTTCCGGATGCAAAATTAAATTTATTGTCCCGTTGTTGTGATCTTTTAATATAACACTGCCGCTTTTTACTAATTCCTTTGCATTAGCCTGCAGCTCTGATGAGAGCATCTCTGTAAATCGCGCATTTGACGTCATTACAGCGGCGGTATTTCCGCTTTGAGGTGCATTTAACGAATTAGTTTGAGAAAGATTTAATGACATCTCGGCATTTCCGTTGCCGTCATAGTGTACTTCGGAAACGAATTTTCCCCCGGCAGCAGCTTCTTTTGTAATACTGCGCTCATCAATAACTGATATTAAGGCTTCATTTGAGGTGCCAATAAGCTCTCTTTGATCAGTTTTAATCTTCGAAGAGTCTGCTTTTACCGGACTGTCGTCTTCTTTGAGTGCATACTGTGCTAAAGAAACCTGTCCTGTAAGCAGCGACTGAATGACGGCATCTTCATTATCAGCTTCATCCTGACTAATTGTTAACTCATCATCCGTTCCGTTCTTTACGAGTAGTGCATTTTCGGACATTGAGGTTGCTTCAGTTTGAAGTTCTGCATCAGTTAGGACAAGAGCACTATCAGTTACTAGATAAGCCTCCTGTTCAGGGAGGAGTTCAATAAGAGGATCTTCCGTAGAAACAGAAAAATATTCATCTGCCTCATCAAGACTGGAAGGAGTGCTCAATAATGAAATTTCATCACCCTGTGCCTGACCGGAGCTGCTTTCATTCAGATAAAGATCCCCAAAACCCTCAACGACACCCTGAGCGGCTTCCTCTGAGGTATCTATAAAAGAAGGATCATCAATCGAACTTACTTCTTGAGCCTTTGTTGTTTCCAGTTTTTGCATTCCATCCGTGGTGTCCCGCATTTCCTGTGCTTTTTCAGCATCTTTTACTTCTTGAGATGCATTGTGCACCTTTTGAAGTTCTTTTTGAAATGCAGATTCATCTTGAGAAGCAGTCTTCGATCCTTGAAGATTAAGTGCTGACGGCATTTTTTGCGCAGCCGTCTGTTCAAGATGAAGGTTAAGTGCCTGCATGGCAAACCTCCTTGAAACACCGGATGCAAAAAGCGGAATTTACTGAAGAGAAGAAGGCTTATTGGTCATTTTGCGCTGAATTTGAGCAACACGCTCAGCAGGCATTAATGACAGCCAATAAGGAACAACAGAGTCGGTACCGGCAGAGGCCGAAATTTCATCTACTTTGCGAAGGGTGTCGATCATGTCCTGATCATCCATTGCAAGCAGAATATTTACAGCATTCTGAGGAACCATTCCCATCAGGTTTCGTGCATTTTGTACGATGTTTACTTCTCTATCATCGTACTTTTTTATTGTATTGTTGAATGTTTTTTCTCTTTCTTCTTGAGAAATTCGTAAATCTTCAAGTTCCTGAGATATTTGGAGGTTTTCCTTTTCTTTTTGAAGAATAGTTTCTTCCCGTTTATCGAGTTCCTGATCTCTTAGATCAAGCGCTTCGAGCCTCTTTGCCAGACGCTCAGAGTTTAAATCGATATAAGGAACGGAAGAAACAGAATTAATTGAAGCAGCGGATTGTGTTTGTAAACCGAACAGGCGGTAAACCGGCGCGAAAAGCTGTTTTGCCTGAATAACACCAAGATAGTCGAACCAGACGAGCCCTATTAAAATAAGAATTATTACCAAAAAAAGCAATACAATTGTTTTTCCTATAGTTTTACCTGCGGCCACAGTAACTCCCTGTATGGTTCATTTTTTTAAAATAATAAAACCGGTACTGTAAGTATATCGGCAGATACCGGTTTTGTAAATAGTTTATAATTCTACCAGAGATTGCACAATAACAAGACTAAGAAAGAGCGGCAGCGGCAGCTCCGAGTGTTATTGCATTATCAAGACTTACAATTTCAAAATAAAGCTTTCTCTGTTCTGTGAGCACTGTATTAAGATAGCCCCGTAAGCGTTCCTGAAGATTATGTGTCTTATAAAATGTTGTCCCCTCGCATAGTACACACACCGGGAGAGAAGGCTGTGTCCCCTTACCGCTCTTAATTACAGAAGCTGCAATAATTGATGCTGTTATGCGTGCAGAACGCTCTACAAAGGCATCAAGGAGTGCATAGGCGGTGTCATAGTCGTCTTGAGTTCCCTTAGCCATAATTGAACCGAGAAGAGTATCGGTTTTAAATGGCCCATAAAAGAACTGATCCATATCTTTAAGCTCAAATTTTTGAATTTTTAGTATTTCTGCAGCGGTACTCTGTGAAAATAAACCGTCCTTAGCAGCTTCCTTAAGTGCTATGAGAGATACCGGTCCTAAATATGCACCTGAGCACATTTTTTCCATAACATAAAGCCCGGGTGTATTTGCAGTTTTATCAAACTCAAGATCAAAGTGTGAACGGGGAAGCTTATTAAACTTGCCTGTTTCACAGACAACAATCTGGCTCTCAGGGATTCCATTTTTAAGACCCGTCATTCCCTCAATTTTCTTTATTTTTCCGGATTCAATATAGGCTGCGTTCATGCCTGTTCCAAGGATGAGTCCCACATACGAACTGTAGCGGCGGCCGCCGGAAGCATGTGCAGCGCCTGCTAAAAGAGCAGCTGCGGTATCGTTCAATAAAATGACCTTTTTAGGGCGGTTCCATCCCCGTTCAACAAGGGCATCACACAAAGACCGGCCTACAAGGGATCCGACAACTTCCTTTGCCTTAATTTCCTTTGAAAAGCCGAGAACCTGTCCGTCGCCTTCGGGAGTAATTTTCATGGCATATGAAAAACAAAAACCTATGCAGTCCGCCTTATTCTTTAAATGATCAAGATTCTTAGCAATTGCCTCAAAAAAATCTTTTTTATTCAGTTCTTTTTCTATACCGGGCATTGCGCATTTTTCAAGATCGGAGATGCTGGTTTTGCCTTCTGCATCAAAATGAACCAGACATGAACGGAAATTTGTTCCGCCTGCGTCAATAACCATTACAGTCTTGTTTACCGGAACAGAAGAAGGAGGCAGTCCCCATGTAGGTATCATATCTTCTGTTGCTTCCATGGCAGTAAATGAACCGGCGCCCTTATCTAACCCCTGCTGCATATCCCACAAAAGACCGTCAATAATGGTATTAATATCCGGTCCGCCGTATGCAAATCCGTGACGCCCTAAAAAAGCATTTACTGTCTGAACAATAGTCATAGAAAATCCTCCGCACAAAATATTTTCAAAATTATAACATTGAGCAAAAAAAATAACAATCTCATAGGAGTAATTACCTACCGTATTTTTCCAATTTCAGTACCTTCTTGTTGCATAGACAGGGCCTAATACCGTAAAATGAGCGCTATGTCATCATTAGCATTCAATACATTAAACGAAAAACAACATGAAGCCGTAACAACCCTTGAAGGACCCATCCTCATTATTGCCGGAGCGGGCTCGGGTAAAACCCGTGTAATAACATACCGTATAGCCAACATGCTAGAGTCGGGGATTCCTCAAAGCCAGATACTAGCCTTAACATTCACCAATAAGGCTGCAAAGGAAATGGAAGAGCGCGTTAAGGAACTAACGGGCAAAAAACTTCAGAATTTGACAATATCAACATTTCATGCTTTTGGCGTTAAAATTCTGAGGCAGGATATAGAAATGCTCGGCTGGAGATCCAATTTTTCGATTTACGACGATGTTGACCGTAATCAGCTCATAAAAGAAACAGGACGGGAACTCGGGTTTACCGCTGATGCACTGGATGTTTATAAGATAGGAAGTCTTTTTTCAAACATTAAAATAGGCAGATGGGACTGGGAGAGTGCAAACGATCAGTACCGTAAGCTCTATGAAGAGTATCAGTCAGGATTGAAACTGTATAATGCCGTAGATTTTGACGACCTTATAGGGCTTCCTATAAAACTGTTTCGTGAATTTCCGGAAGTCTTACAAAAATACCGGGACCGCTACAAATACATCATGGTTGACGAATTTCAGGACACATCCATTCAGCAGTACCTTCTGATGCACGCTATTGCAGACCGGAATGTTGCGGTCGTAGGCGACGATGACCAGTCAATTTACAGCTGGAGAGGCGCCAACTATGAAAATATTTTAATGTTCGAACGCGATTTTCCGGGTGTTAGAGAAATTAGGCTCGAGCAGAACTACCGCTCAACCGAGACAATTCTGGCGGCCGCAAACGGAGTTATTTCCAACAACACAAACCGTAAGGATAAGGCGCTCTGGTCGGGAAACGGTTCGGGTAAACCCATAGAAATTTTTATGCCGGAAAATGAAAGCGCAGAGGCAGACTTTATATGTGAGATGATTCAAAGTCTGTGCATCAGCGAAAAAAGGAGCTACGGGGATTTTGGAGTACTCATACGGGCTAACACCCTCACCCGGGCAATTGAAGAAGGCTTTTTACAGGCAAACATCCCCTATACCGTCTCGGGCGGAACAAGCTTCTTCCAGCGGAAGGAAATAAAAGACATTATCAGCTACTTGAGGGTTATTTCCAATCATGATGATGATATAAATCTCCTTCGAATAATTAACACTCCGCGGCGCGGAATTGGACGAAAAACAATAGAGCAGATAAACGAAATTGCTAAAAATCAAAAATGCTCGCTTTGGACAAGCATTAATGCCCTTATCTCTGCACAGGAATCACCCCTTGCTGATAAAATGAAAATTGAGCTTGAAAGCTTCGTAAATATGATTACTGAGCAGCGCTCCCTGCTTCTTGGAGGAAAGGGGCTTGCAAAAAAAGTACGTGCAATGGTCGATACCGTAAATTACATGGATTACCTTATGCAGGAGTATCAGAAAAATGAAAAGGCCGCCCGCTTTAAGTTTTTAAACATTGAACACCTTATAACCTCAATCGATACATGGGAAAATAATCCCGATAACTTTGACACCGGTCTCTATGCCTATCTTAATAGAATTACGCTTATATCCCGCGACGACATGGAAGACGACTCATTAAAAGGCAAGGTAAGTCTCATGACCATCCATGCCTCAAAGGGACTTGAGTTTCCTGTTGTCTTTATAGCCGGTGCAGAAGAAGGATTAATTCCCCATGCACGAAGCCTTGAAGAAGGGGACGGGAACGTAGAAGAAGAACGACGGCTTTTTTATGTAGCTATAACAAGGGCCAGAGACAAATTGTTTATATCAGCCTGCAGAAAAAGAAGAAAGATGCAGAATGTTGTAGACTGCACACCCTCCCCCTTTCTCGATGAAATTCCCGCGAACCTTGTTGAATATCATGAACCCCAAGGTGAAGTCTCCGACGACATGGCCCTCAATATTCTAGCAAGTATGAAAAACAAGTTTACTATGTAGAAAAAAAAGACTGTAAAAGGTTTATCTTTTACAGTCTTTTTATTAGCAATACCTATATTTCCAATGGCGCACTGAACAAGGTAACCACAAATTTAAATTTCTGCTGCCGTATGTAATAACGAACCCCGCCTCCAAAATCGAGCGCCAGCTGGGTTAAGAGCATGCCGAAGATCGGACGAAGAGTAATGTTGCACAGCAATGCAACTGAATCCTCAAAGGGAAGACTGCCTATGTTGGAAAAATTACTAACCGGGTCTTTATAGTTGACACCCTGAATAACCTGTCCTGCAGTGTAATTTGCAGAAAGTGTTAATCTATTTGCATAGAGACATAAGAAGGGAATTCCTTTTTGAATCTCCATTGAAAATAAGGTTACATCTGCCATTGCCGCCCATAGTGTTTTTGTATCCGGTCTTAGTATAGTCGAGGGGAAAACATGGGCTTGAAAAAGCGATGGGAGGTTAAAAGTTAGTGTTCTTGTGTTGTCCACAGGTAAAAGACGGGCAAACTTATAACCGGCACCGATATTATAGTTATACTGAAGCTTATCGCCATCCGGAACTAAGGGATCAAAGAAAAGCCCTGCGCCTGTGACTGCTTCAAATCCCTGAGATTCATAAAATCCGATTCCCTTCTTTTTAATTGTTGAAAAAACAATCTGAGCTGAATCTGCATAAGCATGTGCAAAGTTTCCCTGATCGCTTACCCAGTTTCCCTCAATATAGTTAGCAGCAGAAAGGCTGTTGCCTGAATTTCCAAGAGGATGGGTATAGGAAGCTTCTACGGATGCCTTAGATTCAAAATAACCGGTAAAATTAAAGACTGTGTCAAAATTTCCAGTGAATGTTACAGGAGTCGCACTATTAACAACCGATAACTGTGTTTGGGCAGAAAGATTTTTTGTATCAAAGGTAAGCCCGAGAGTCGGCATCCAGACACCTGCAGGATCCTGTGTTATATAGTTAAAACCAAGCAGGACGCCGAAATCGTCAATGGTTGCCTCAAGAGGATCAATTCCGGCAGTCATTGTTAATGACATCATCGGAATAAAAATACCGTCTGTCATGTATTTTAAAGGATTGTAGTTTTTCTCCTCGAAACCGCTTACTTTGTTATCCTGAACGCTTTCTTCCGGAAAATCAGATTCCGCCAGCAGAACATAGTTTTGAGAATTACATAGAGCAGAATACGGGATCCGGTGAAGTGTATCATGATCATAGTATTTTGCATTAAAAACTACGGTGCCGTTAATTAAAACAGGATTATACACACCGCCCGATATATCCCTGGTCTGTGTTTTTACTGTTACGACAGTATCTTTTAGAGAAGAACCGGTACTGTTTAAAGTAAGGTGTCCCATGCGGGGAAAGGTTCCGTCCACAAACCCGTGAGCATAGGAAAAAGAAAATTCCGTGGCTTCTGTCCCGTACACAGGATTAAGATGCTTTATGACAATCGGATTTTCCGGATCATACACCCTCACTTCTTCTTTTGTAAGCGGATCATAAAGTGTTATATACCAATCGTTTTTTTCTTTGAGAATGTATGCAAGATTGCCTTCTCCTGCATTCACAAGAGAAAACGGTATACTGTTAACGGGGAACTCACGGCGCATAACCTCGGTCAAAGATTCTCTGTCATAAAAAACAATTGAAGCATACTGAGACTTTGTTTCTACACCCGCAAGGTATTCCGTGCCGTCATCAAGCGTAATTACTACAGCATCCCGAATACCCTGTATTTTTTCGTCTGTAAAAGACCTCTTTTCCATGTCGTAAATTTGTATGGTGTTTCGTCCTTCAGGATACGGGTACACATAAGACGATACAAGATACCGCCCGTCTTTTGAAAAAGATAGTCCTGTCTGGCCGTAACTGCAGCTGAATAATTTTTCAGGTTTAGCAGTATTTGAGCCTGTTATATCTTCATTTGATAGATAATATACACCTGATAATGCTTCATCAATCCAGGCAATCCCATTAGGTCCAGCAGCTGCAGAAGCGTACAGGCTTTCTTTACCTGACGCTAAGAGTGTACTGTTCTCATAGTCAGCAATATTGAGCATCGCGGTGGTTTCTGGAAGCGCTCCATTAGGAGAGTTTGGCACTGTTCCTGCTTGAGTCGGGAGGACTACAGAATTTTTAAAATCCTTCCATACGGTCTCAATATCTTTGCGGTATACCGACTTAAATACACCGGGCACAAGTTTAAATAACTGAATTTTTCCGCACTCTTCCCAGTATTGGGCATATTTTTCCATGCCGTATTTCTGCTGAATATAGGCTGCAAAGGCACCGCCGAACAAATAGGGAAGCTGCCCTACCGGATATATGTCGCGGGTATAGGCAGCCTGTTTCCAGTCCGGAAATTTATTCTCCAGTTTTGCCTGCGCAATAATGTGGGTTGCATACACATCGTTAAGTCTTCCCTCTCCGTCTTTACTTTCGAAGGAAACAGTGACACCCTCGATGAATGACAGAGGAAGATTAAAAAGAGGTGCTGGAGTTAATATATCTCCAAATACCATGCCGGCAAAACGCCAGAAATTACTTTTTTTCTGAATACTCACAGCATGAACAACTTCATGGTAAAAAACACTTAATAAGTTTTCGCTGAATACAGCAAGAGAACCGCTGTCTGGAAGTGTATCGTACAATATTATATAATTATACGGGGCATAAAAAAAACAGCCGTTCAGTACATCAGTATCAGGAGAAAGTACCACAGGTATCCTGAAATACGGATCTGCTTCAAGCAGCCCGCAGGCTTTTAAATAGAGGCTGTCAGCCTTTTCTGCAAGAAGCTGTGCTGCATAGGCAGAGTCCTGCGTATAAATGATGTCGAAATATTCAGTTACAATGACCGAAACATTTTTCGGATTTGCAAACGAGTTAGCACTCAGGGAGGGCAACATCGCTGCAATAAAAATACATGTAAGAATTAGCTTTTTACAATAATCTTTTTTCATTTCATCTCCTGTTTATTTATATTGTATAAAATATTAACTATAGTGA
>JAKJFV010000429.1 GCA_022704725.1 Spirochaetota bacterium | reverse complement strand
GAATTATTCCATTATACACAACCCCTGGAATGCCGAATCCTACAGCTTTAATTGAGGGGAATTCTGCGAGCGCCTTGCGTATCTGCATATCAATTTCTGCAAGCGACACGGCATCGTATTCTTCCTCACACTGATACACAATTTCATTAAAAGAGTCGGCTGTACAGACATGAATTTTTTCACAGTGTTCATGAACAGATACATAAACGGCTAAAATTTGGGAGAACGAAGGGTTATAACAATACTGCCTTGAAGGCCTCCCTCCCTGTGAAGGAACCAGATTTCCTTGAAAAATTTCTCCTTCCTGTTCCAGCTCACTCAGGATAGTAGCCACAGTCATGAGGCTCAGGCCGGTAACGGAGGCTATATCCTGCTTAGTGGCCTTCTGCAGATGCTGCAGTGTTTGAGAGACGAGATTGATATTGATTCTTTTTACGACCAGAGCATTACCTTGTAGTTCATTCATGTACTTATTATAAGTCTTATAATAAGTTTTTGTCAATTGATATATACTGAAAAAAAGACTATACTTACTATCTCATGAGCACTTCAAAAAAGCAGGAAATCCCTTCTATAAATCTTTTTTCAAATAAAGATCTTTGGCATCTTATTTGGCCTTTAATGACCGAGCAGTTTTTAGCAATTACGCTCGGCATTGCAGATATTATTATGGTTGCCTCCCTTGGCGAGAGTGCCGTTTCCGGGGTTGCACTTGTAGATTCGGTCTATATTCTTGTTCAAACAATTTTTGCCTCCCTTGCTACCGGAGGGGCTGTAGTATGTTCTCAGTTTATAGGACAGAAACGGCCCGACATGGCCTCCCGTACTGCTGTCCAGCTTTTGTACGCCATGCTTATAGGTTCCATCGCAGTTATGATTCTTGGTCTTGTTTTTCAGGGCGCCTTGTTATCAGTCTTATTCGGCAATGTTGAACCCTTGGTAATGAGCAATGCCCGCACCTATTTTATGTTCATGCTCATAGGGCTTCCCTCGATTGCTCTGTACAATGCCTGCGCTGCCTTATTCCGTTCGCAGGGCAATTCAAGGGTTTCCATGTTTACTTCTATTCTAATAAACTGCCTGAATATCGGCGGAAACGCTGTAATGCTGTACGGTTTAAAAAGCGGCGTGGAAGGTGTTGCTATTCCTACGTTTATTGCCCGTACTATTGCCGCCCTCATACTTTTTTCACTGCTTCATAGAAATAAGCTGTTCAAGCTGCCGTTTAGAAATACTGTGAAAAAACAGGCCTCATTCGATAAATTCAATCAAATATCAATTAAGGGCATAGAAAAGTTTCATATTGAAGGGCATCTGATCAAAAAAATTCTTCACATAGGAATTCCGACCGGACTTGAAAACTCCGTGTTTCAAATA
>JAKJFV010000428.1 GCA_022704725.1 Spirochaetota bacterium | reverse complement strand
CTTCGATTGTAAGCGACAAGGCGGAACCCTGTGAAGGATTGTATGCAAATATATCGTGGTTCAGTACAAATGACGAAGTTTATACAGATCCTGAAGCTCCCCTATATTTTAAGAAAAACGAAAAAATTCCTTTTATTAAAGTGCTCAAAGGAAAAAGACCCTCATGTTTTATTCACAGGAATTTAGAAATAAAACCAGATGCACAAGAGCAATGGTTTCAGGTATTTAACACACGTCAGGATTCAAGCGATATAGCTCTTTTACAACATGAATTACACGACAGAGAAGAAATTACTAAAAAACTTGAAGAAAATATTAGTCAAGGAATTAGTAAAATGAAACAATACATTAACTTTGCAGACGGTATACAAGAAACAGGAAACCAGACTGCCTGCATTCATCATAGTGCAAATGTAATGTTCAACATAATGAGAGGCGGTATTTTCCTAAATGAAAATTTAATTCTAAAAAAAGATTTCATTTTATTTGTATCACAAAAAAACCAGCAGCTTTTAGGCGCTGCAGAAAAAATTACTAATTCGTACAGCGAAGAAATATCATATGAAGAATTAAAAAAAGCTATTGAAAAATCAAACGATGTTCAACTCTTAAGAATATTTTATGATTACATGCCATTATCTTTTTCAAGAAAACATGGAGACCCGAGCCGTCCATGGAATAGATTTAAAATACATATTCAAGATGAGAAAAAAAATCCCATTCTTAACTATGAAGGAAACTGGAGAGATATTTTTCAAAACTGGGAACCGCTTGCATATTCATTCCCCTATTTTCTTCCAAACATGATTTCACTTTTCCTTGATTCAATGACAGCCGACGGTTATAACCCAGGTTCTCTTTCTCGTACAAGCTACCATTGGGAAGTTCCCCAGGAAAACAACCCGTGGGCAAATATAGGCTACTGGGGTGATCATCAAGTAATTTATCTGTGCAAACTTCTAGAAACAGCCTGTTCTTTTAATGACCCTATAATTACAGAGCTGAATGAAAAACGGTTTTCTTCTACCCGTGTACCGTACAAGTTAAAATCTCATGATGAAATAATGAGCAACCCAAGAGAAAGTATTTTTTTTGACAGAAATTTAAATACACAAATTAATGAGCTTCAAAAGACAATCGGAATGGACGCACAGCTTTATCTCGATAATGAAAATAAACCTGTCCTTGTAAGCATGACGGCAAAACTGCTGCAGGTATGTTTAACGAAGCTTTCATCGCTGATTCCCGGAGGGGGCATCTGGCTCAATACCCAAAGACCGGAATGGAATGATGCGAACAATGCCTTAGCAGGCTATGGATTATCAGTTGTAACTTTATGCTATTTATACAGATACCTTAATACCCTAAAAAATATTATAGCACGTAATAATGATGATTACTTCACGGTAACTCCCGAAG
>JAKJFV010000427.1 GCA_022704725.1 Spirochaetota bacterium | reverse complement strand
TAATCTATATGCCCAATAGTTTCCGAAGGGAACACACGGAATTTTGAAAAAACTGGTTTCCTTATATTCTTTCTTATTTATCCTAACTCGTTCTGTGGTTAATTGTATAGCCAATTTGATTTCTGTCAACCGGGTATGATGAAAAAAAACATGAAGCACGTGGTTAGGAGAGAACCACTGAGGAAGCAGATTATGGGGCGAAGCCTAAGAAGCGGAGATAATGATTTATTTTATTACTCTTTTTATTTCTAAAGGAGTATTTTTAAAATTTAGTATTAAACCATAGTGCAATGATGATGCCTTTAAGTAGTTAATAGTTTGTGCAATATGGGATCCGTCTATACATTTTACAACCTTAAGTTCAACTATTACAAGATTTTCAACTACAATATCAGCTAGATATTCTCCAATATTTTGTCCATTATAAATAATATTTAATGGTTTTTGGGCCTCAGCCAGTAGACCATTTTTACTTAGTTCAATAATCATAGCATTTTCATATACTTTTTCTAAGAAACCAATACCAAGGGTATTTAATACTATGTAAGCACAAGAAATAATGATTTCTGTAATAGAATCAATTTTACTTTTCGGAGTTATTATCATATGCCACCTCATACTTATTATAGTCATAACCTGGCACTTTTTAACTTAGTAAGATCGAATTCCATGTGTTTATTGTGGCCTCTGAGACTGTTTTACGGCGGGCATCTTAAGATAAGAAGAAAAGAACCACAGGTGCTAAAGCTCGTTAGAGCTTAAAGTTCTAACGAGCTTCGCACACACAGATTAAGGGCTACAGCAAAGAAGCAAAATAGAAAAAATGATAATTAATTCTTATTTTCTTTGCTTCTTTAGCTTTGCCCGCTAATCGGTGTTAATCTGTGGTGACTTTTTCTTTCATTACAACTAGGCTTAGTAATACAATTTTTGAAAAATAAAAGAAGTACATTAAACAAAGTGTAATAAAACTTACTCTTTACGTCCCCTATTTGTGGTAATGAATTTCTTCATTTTCCCCAGTCGGACATGGCTTCTTTAAAAGCAGCTGCAGAGTTAAGAATAGTTGCTTCGGGGACGCAGTAGGCGATACGGAAATAACCGGGACAGCCGAAGCCGGTACCCGGAGCGCATAGAATAAGGTGCTTTTTTAAGTGGTCACAGAAGGCAAAGTCGTCTCTGTTTCCGTCCTTGTCGGCGGGTACCTTGCAGAATAAGTAAAAGGCGCCTTCGGGTTCTGAGTACTCAATACCTGCATCCCCTACTGCCTTTGATATTTGAGAACAGCGTTTTTCGTAGGAGGAATAATCGGCCTTAGAATTCCAGGACTTTTCTACTACGCGCTGGAAAAAGGCGGGAGCATTAACAAAGCCGAGGCATCTTGTTGCAAATATGCAGGCAGCAGTGAGTTCTGAGGCATCAGGGGAAGCAGGATTTACTGCTATGTAGCCTA
>JAKJFV010000426.1 GCA_022704725.1 Spirochaetota bacterium | reverse complement strand
TTTGAAGTTACCACACTGATATCGGGCGATGAACCGAGAATGCACTCGTATTTTTTAACAAAAAAAGGCAAGGGCCTGTCTGTGGACAGAAGGGCCGATTATAAGTATCAGTCCTTAGCACACGGCTTTATCAACAGAAAAGCGGATCCTTTTATTGTCACCGTAACCCCCGAGCAGACAAAGGAAATGCATTTTAATGCTCACACCGGTCATGAGTTTAATTATATGATCGAAGGTACCATGCGCGTTGTTATAGATTCCAAAGAATTAATTTTGGAAGAAGGCGATTCTCTGTATTTTGACGCCTCTCTAAAACACGGTATGCAGGCTCTTAATAACAAAAGTGCAAAATTTCTTGCAGTAATTCTATAACAATGAAGGTCTAATAATGGAAGAATTATTTTTAAAACAAACAGAGTTTTCATCATCAGATGAATTTAGAAAAAATTATGCGCTAAACGTTCCTGAGAATTTTAACTTTTCATACGATGTGCTCGATGTGCTTGCACAAAAAACACCGGATGCAAAAGCTCTTGTGTGGTGTAATGATGACGGTGAAGATTATACTTTTACCTACAGCGAAATGAAAAAGTATTCAGATATGACAGCTTCTTTTTTTATGCAGAAGGGTATTAAAAAAGACGACAAGGTTATGCTCATACTAAAACGGCGCTACGAGTTCTGGTTTTCAATTCTCGCACTTCACAAAATAGGCGCAGTTGCAATCCCTGCAACGCACATGCTCACCAAAGACGATCTTGTATACAGAAATAATGCCGCAAGCGTTACTACAATTGTTGCAGCCTACGACGAAAAAGTTATGTCAAATGTAGAAGCATCGATGAGCGAGTCTTCTACTTTGAAAACGCTTATATCGGCAAGCGGTGTAGAAGGATTGTATGCCGGCTCTTACTATGCAAAAAAAAGAGAGAAGTGGGCGGATTTTAACGAAGGTATTGTATCGGCTCCCGCATTTCCAAAGCTCGACCGAAAAGCAGTAAATACAAACGACGACATCATGGTCTTGTATTTCACCTCCGGTACTACAAACCATCCCAAGATGGTAGCACACGATTTTACCTATCCGCTGGGGCATATAGTGACAGCCAAATACTGGCAGTGTGTTACAAAGGGAGGGCTCCATCTTACGGTGGCAGACACCGGCTGGGCAAAGGCCGTTTGGGGTAAACTATACGGGCAGTGGATCTGTGAATGCGCAGTCTTTGTCTACGACTACAGCTCAAAATTTAAACCTGTCGATCTTTTAGTTCAGATCGAAAAATTCGGCATCACCTCTTTCTGCGCTCCTCCAACTATTTACCGCTACCTTATTCAGGAAGATATGTCAAAGTATAATTTATCAACACTCAAAGATGCCTGTACTGCAGGAGAGCCATTATCAGATGAGGTGTACAGTAAGTTCAAGGCTCAGACAGGATTAGGTCTTCTCGAAGGATTCGGTCAGA
>JAKJFV010000425.1 GCA_022704725.1 Spirochaetota bacterium | reverse complement strand
AGACGCCCCGTTGTTTTGCACTGCCTAAACATAAATAATGGCTTTAACGCCCGAGAAATCGGGCTTTTTTTTGTCAATCCTTTCGTATTATTATGTTGTATAACGTCGTGTATTGGTGTATAATGGGATTGGGGGTGAATTTATGTATCTCAAGATAAGTGTCAGTAATGGTAAGCCCTATTTATCCTTTGTCCAAGGTTATAGACAGAATGGCAAAGTAAAACAAAAAACGATTGAGAAGCTTGGCTATCTTGAAGATCTGGAAAAAGATTATGCTGATCCCATCGCTCATTTCAAACAGATCGCTAGGGAGCGTTCCAAGAGTGAAGTTCTACAGAAAACTTTAGAAATTAACCTCTTAGCCAAACTTCCGGATCAGGCAGCCTTGCGCAAAAATCTTGGCTATGCTGTGCCAAAGACAGTATACGCCTTACTTGGTCTTAGGGAATATTTCCGGAACAAACAAAGGCAACTGAAGGTGGATTATAACCTTAACAACATCTTCAGCTTGCTCATTTTTAATCGCTTTTTATTTCCTTCTTCAAAAAAGAATGCCTTTGAAACCAAGGATTACTTCTTTGAATCCTTTGACTTTTCATTGACTGACATTTACCGTGCCCTAGATTACTTTGCCGGATATTCAAATGAAATCCAGCGGTATCTCCATGGCAGGGTCTGCGAACTTATAGGGAGAAATAACCAACTGGGATATTATGACGTCACCAACTACTACTTTGAGATCCCCTATGAGGATGAAGATGAGTACGATGAAAACGGAAATATACTTAAAAAAGGCCAAAAAAAGCGTGGCCCATCCAAAGAGCATCGCAAAGATCCCATTATTCAGATGGGGCTCCTTATGGATTCCAATGGAATCCCCATGGCCTTCAATACTTTTTCCGGTGGTGAAAGTGAAAAACTTTCTCTCCTTCCCACAGTTCGTCGTATAAAGAAAGATTTCGCCTTGGAACGTGTTATCATTGTGGCAGACAGGGGACTCAACACTAGTGATAATACTGCTTTTCTTTCTGGAAAGAACCATGATGACATGGCAGGGAATGACGGTTACGTTTATGGACAGAGTGTTCTTGGTGCTGACAAACAATTTAAAGAATGGGTATTAAATCAAGATTACTTAATAGATAGAGAAGAAGATAAGGATGGAAATATCGTCTTTTTTAAGCACAAATCCCGGATTTATGCCAAGAGAATACAGTTAAAGGGGACGAGTGGCATACGTGCCCGGGGGATGGAAATATATCAGAAGCAGATGGTTTACTATTCCGAGAAATACGCAAAAAAACAGAAAAAAGATAGAGATAAGGCTATTGCCAAGGCCAAAGAACTGATTGCCAATCCTGGAAAATATACAAGAGCTACCAGCATTGGAGCCACCGGCTATGTAAACAATATCAAGTTCTCAAAGGAAACAGGTGAAATCCCCGATGGGCTCCTTCTTTCCTTAAACGAGACAAAAATAAAGGAAGAGG
>JAKJFV010000424.1 GCA_022704725.1 Spirochaetota bacterium | reverse complement strand
GCATGGCTCTATACACCAGAAAGGTAGCACTAAAAGACGCCTTCGTCTCCTGTCTTAACTGGACCAAGGCTCAGGAAAACTCAAACGGACTAATTCCCCTTATTGCACAGAGTACAGCAGGCGAAGTTCTCATGATGGGCTTTGCAAATAAAGAAGCATTTTCCAAAACTTTTGATACAAAAAAACTGACATTCTGGTCGCGAAGCCGGAATGTACTTTGGACAAAGGGCGAGCACTCCGGAAATTATTTAGAAGTACTAAAACTCAGAGCAGACTGCGACAGAGATACTGTTTTAGCAACAGTAATCCCCCACGGCCCGGTCTGCCACACAGGAAGCTGGACGTGCTTTACATCCGAAGCAGGAGCCGCATCTACCTTTGAAAGACTGTCCAATGTTATTGAACAGAGGTTTGCTAATCCCACACCCGGATCCTACACAGCAACCCTTAACGATGCCCTTGTACGCGAAAAAATAGAAGAAGAAGCAGAGGAACTTACAGAAGCAGAATCAAAAGAAGATGTTATTTGGGAAGCTGCCGATTTACTCTATTTTGTAAGCGTTCTATTACATAAAGAAGGCGTAAGCTGGAACGATGTACTGGGAGAACTGGACAGACGCCATAAAAAATAAAACCAACACTATTTTATCTTTAAGGAGGATAACAATGAAACCTGTTCCAATTATCAATGCAAAAGACATTGATCCGGCATTTTTTCAAGCACGAAAACTGGGCAGCGATGTACATGACGCTGTATCCTCCATACTAGATGCAGTAAAAGAGCACGGCGACAATGCATTAAAAGAAATGGCTGCAAAATTTGACAGAGCGTCTCCTGCATATTTTGAAATAGACAAAGACGAAATAGAATCATGCGCCAAAGAGTTTAAAGATACAAATCCGGAATTATATAACGCCCTTGAATATTCTTTTTCACTGGCACTTTCCTTTGCTAAAAAACAAAGAGAGTGTTTTACAAATTTTGAAATTGAACTCGAAGAAGGTGTCTTTACCGGTCAAAAAACAATTCCGGCCGAACGAGCAGGACTCTATGTTCCGGCAGGAAGATTTCCTCTTTTTTCATCGGTCATAATGTGCGCAAGCCCCGCCAAAGCTGCCGGCTGTTCCGAGTTAATACTTTGTACACCCCCGCGGCTTCACCCAGAGGACATAAAGGCTGGCAGAACAAAAGAAAGTGAAGATTTAAAACCCTGGGCAGACGAAGGAATTCTTACAGCAGCCTATATATGCGGAATTGACCGTGTTTTTGCAGTCGGAGGCGCCCACGCCATTGGCGCAATGTCTTACGGTACAGAATCTATTCCCCGCTGCGATGTCATAGCTGGACCGGGAAACAAGTATGTAACAGAAGCAAAAAAAATTATTTACGGAAATTCCGGAATTGACTTTTTAGCTGGCCCTTCAGAAGTGTATATTATTGCAGATGAAAGTGCAGATCCCTCCTGGATAGCAGCTGATATGCTTGCACAG
>JAKJFV010000423.1 GCA_022704725.1 Spirochaetota bacterium | reverse complement strand
GATAAAACTCCTCTTCTTAAAGAAATAAAAAAGGAAGTACTTGATATTTATGAGGAAACCCTTAAAGAAATCCTGATCAAGCCCAATGAAAAAACACAAGAAATTGAAAGAATCCCTGAGTGGGTAAAAAAACTAATTGACGACTGTATTATAGACATTGATGGAAAAACTGTTATTACGAATAACCTTGATAAAGTTGCTATTGCCATAGGGGAACAGGGAAAATCAGTAACAAAAGAAATATTAAAAAGATTTATAAAAAAAGACGGGAAGCCTTATTCTAGTTCATCACTAACACAAGCCCTTTGTGCCGTAAACTTAGGGAATTCTTCCAAAAAAACTACAAAAAAACTATAGTTTTCTTACATCACAAATCAAGAACTATCAAGTACCTTTAAGACATAAAACAAGCCGTATGGCATTGTTATCAAATGTTTTAGAGGTATAAAGAATGAAAATCATTCAAACCCCCAATGACAAAGAAATACTGACTCGTAAAGAAACAGCAGTATACCTTTCTGTATGTGTAACCACATTAGACAAGTTACCCATTCCCCGAATCAAAACCGGTCGATGTGTTCGGTTCAAGAAATCTATCTTAGATAGTTGGCTTGAAGAGCAATCAAAACCAAAGGGGGAAGCAGTATGAACAGAATTAACCCTGCCCCTGAAAAATGGAATGTAATAACTGACAGACTAGCAGAAAGTACTAGCCGGATAAAATACGGCAGTGTAACAGCAGAACTGAAAATCCATGACGGCAGAATAGTAGCCGTTACCTATTCAGTTACAGAAAACACAAGGGAGGTAGAAAGATGAGACCATGTTCAAAATACGTTTTTGAAAGACTTGAAGGATCCTGCACCCGTTTTGTTTTAACCAAGCATGAAGGAATAAACATTCCTAATTTTCCGGCAACGTGGAAAAGAGGAGAAAATAAAGGGAGGCAATATATTATTTTCATGGAGACACAAAGGGAACAAAGAGCAGGTCATAGGTTTTTTTCTCATACTATTTCACTAGAAAACAATCGAACTGTAACAGGGCTTAATTTCAATACTACATTTCCCTTACAGACTTACGGAGATGATAAAAATCTGAGCCTTAACGATGCTGTAATGATAAAGTTTTCTGAGGATAACAAAACAATTACTATGCTATTTTATAAGGATATGGCAGAAAAGGCTTGTGAAATATATGAAAGATGGACGGCAGGAATCCTGCCGGAAACAGTTGATGACAGGGCTTTTTTACTTAACAAAGGAATAAAAAAAACCAGCTGTATGGCAGTACAACCGGCTTAAGAAATGGTATTCTTGCATAAGGAATAACAATGTAAGAATACCATCAAATCCTTTAGTTGGCAAGCCCTGCACATCTCAAAGTGGGAGGCTTGCCATTCCGTTTATAACAAGTCATTTAAACCCCCAAATACTGGGGTAACCCATGGGAAAAGGATAGTAGTGATAGACAATATACGAATAGCTGTACCCTTAGAAGACGGACAGCAATG
>JAKJFV010000422.1 GCA_022704725.1 Spirochaetota bacterium | reverse complement strand
CACGCCCACAGTGGATGCATGGGCCTGCCATGAACCGAATGCGTCGTTCACAAATATATCCGCAAGACCGGCAAGCTGGTTGGCAAACCTTTCGGCTGTCTCATCCTTCGCCTCTTCGCCTGCAAACCATCTCGTGTTGGGCAGGTATATGCCGTCGATCTTATCTTCGCGCAGTTCCCGGATCATGTGATTGATTGATGTTTCAATGCCAGTATATCCGCGTTTTTCATCCATTGTGAATTCGGGGATTTTAAGTTTTATGTGAAGCTTCTGCTGTATGTAATCGACTATGGGCTTGACCGAAGTTTTCTCGCTTATGATTATTTCACCTGTCTTTTTGTTTCTGGGACGTCCAACATGAGTCATCAGGATCATCTTGCCGCCGCGGGCATTAATATGGTACATTGTTCCTATAGTAGCGTCGATCCGGTAGGGATCGTGTATCATTCCTGATTTCACAACATTGTGATCAACGCGCACAAGAACTATCTTTCCCTTGAGATCGGCATCCTGAATTAATGGAAGATTAATGCTGATTGTCATAAGTGTTTTCCCTGGCATGTAATTTATTTTAAATGTAATTGAACCTTGAGTAAATGGCAATATTTTTGTCTGCGTGCAGCTTCAATAATCCGCATAAAACACGAAAGTTTCATCAAGCTGTTCTGTATAATCAACTCACTTTAGTCCAAAAAAACTATTATCAGTAATTATTCCTAAAAATACTTTTTAGTGTAATATGCAATTCTATTCCTCTCGCTGCCTTCAACGACGGGAGGAATAGAACCTTTTACTCTGTAAATACTTACGAAATTAACTTTGAATTAATATCACAACATTATTGACAAAATTAGAATTTGTATCAATAATATTTTCTAAAAATCTTTTTAATGTAATATGGTAATCTGATGAATAAACATTCAATCCGTATTATCATTAAAAAAAGTGGGAGCACCGTATGAAGACAGCAGCCGTTCCTCAATCCATGATTAAACAGCTCATGAAGGCCCAGCAGAATGAATTAACAGAATATAACATATACATGAAGCTCGCCGAATCAATCAAAGATAAGCACAACAGCAATGTACTCCGTAAAATCGCCAGCGATGAAAAAGCACACAGCGAAGTCTGGAAAAAGTATACCGGTGTTGACGTAAAGCCCTCGCGATGGAAAATATTTAAATTCTTCTGGATCTCAAAAATCTTAGGCCTGACCTTCGGAATAAAGCTTATGGAGAACGGTGAAGAGGATGCGCAGATCAACTACGAGGCCATATCGGAATATGTAAAAGACGCAAAAAAAATAATTAAGGATGAAGAGGCGCATGAAAAACAACTGATAGCCCTAATCGAAGAGGAACGCCTGGACTATGTAGGATCCATTGTACTGGGCCTTAACGATGCGCTTGTTGAACTTACAGGAGCCCTTGCAGGACTTACCTTCGCGCTTCAGAACACAAAACTCATTGCGCTGGCCGGGCTAATTACAGGTGTAGCAGCGTCATTCTCCATGGCCGCAAGC
>JAKJFV010000421.1 GCA_022704725.1 Spirochaetota bacterium | reverse complement strand
AATTTCTAACCTTTTACCCTTTATTATCTACCTTTTCTTTATGGGAATATTCGGTATTGCACTTCCCTTAATGAACACGCCTGCAGCAGTCATGCTTCAGGAACACATAGAAGACGCCTACCTTGGCCGTGTATTCAGCATATACGGAATGCTCTCTCAATCATTAATGCCGCTTTCAATGCTCATCTTCGGACCTATTGCAGATGCTGTTTCAATTGAAATAATTCTTGTAGGGACAGGCGCCGCCATGCTCGCCTCTGCTCTTCTTGTTCCTCTAAACAAAAACCTTATGAAAGCAGGTGAGCCTGTTACGAACTTAAGTACATAGACAAGGCTACAATGAGGGGCATTGTGAGTATTGAAAAAAGAGTTGAAACCGACACCATCGTTACACCGAGTTCGGGATCCTTATTAAACTTAACGGCAAACATAACTGTATTAACGCCTGTAGGAGATGCTGCTGCTATTATCATCGCAGTGAGAAGAATACCTCTAATACCAATGAGATACAAAGCTCCAAGACAAAGAAGCGGAATAATAACAAGGCGTAAGAGAAGACTCCATAAAAGTTTTACATCCTTTAAAAATGCAAGGCTTGTAAGACCCGAAAGATAGTAGCCGACAACCACCATAGGAAGAGGAGTATTAAGGGCGGCTAAGTACTGAACAGGTTTAAAAATAAGATGCGGAAGTTCGAGAGGTGTTAAAAAAAGAAGCAGTCCAATGCCTACGCCTATAACTCCCGGATTTAAAACCATTTTTTTTAGTACAGGACCCTTTGTGTTCTCATCCATGAGTTTTATACCATAGGTCCACACAAAAAGATTAAAGACTGCAATGAAGGCTGCGCCGAAAAATACGCCGTCGGAGCCGAGCAGCGCAGACTGCAAAGGGAGCGCCATATAGCCGCAGTTGGAAAAAACAACACCGAACCGGAGTACTCTTTTTCTCGCCTGTTCAGGATCTTTTATAAGTATAGAAACAAGAACTATGGTCAAAAAGTGAACAAAGGCTGCGCAGCCGAAGGCGATGAGAAGAGATGAAAGCATCGATGAATCAAAGGGACGGTTAAAAGATTCGATAATAACACAGGGAGTTACAACATAGAGGATGAAGGTTGCAAGATTTGCAACAGTCTCTTTCGTGAAAATATTTTTTTTCGCTGCAAAAAAGCCCACTGCAATAAGGATAAAAAGAATCACAACCTGCTGGCCTACCGATAAAAAACTTATGAGCATATAACCTGCCTAATACTGATATTTTCTGTTTACTGTATCAAAAATATGCAAAAATTGATATACTTTCAAAACGTATGAATTATTTATCAGTTAGTAATATATCGCGCATGGGTCGTGAAAAACCCTTATTTAAAGAAGTAAGTTTCGGTCTGAACGAGGGCGACAAGGCAGCCCTTATAGGAAAAAACGGATCCGGGAAAAGCACCCTTTTACAAGCGTTAAGCGGATCGATGCTTATTAACGAAGGAAGTATTGACTGGCACCTGGACGGAAAAAAGCTCGATCCGGA
>JAKJFV010000420.1 GCA_022704725.1 Spirochaetota bacterium | reverse complement strand
CAAGTTCCGAGGGCTTTGAAAAAATGACTGCCATGGTTAAGGCGATGGAAAATATTTCTAAATCCACAGAAGAAATTAATGCAGTTATAGATGTTATTGACGGAATTGCATTCCAGACTAATATGCTGGCCCTTAATGCCGCGGTAGAAGCCGCCCGTGCAGGAGAAGCAGGCCTTGGATTTGCGGTTGTAGCCGATGAGGTAAAAAATCTTGCTACACGATCTTCAGAATCTGCCAAAGAAACAGCTTCCATGATCAAGGAGACAATTAGAAATGTAGAAAGCGGATTATCCCTCTCAAAAGAAATGGAAGAGCTTTTTTCTCAGATGATGCAGAATTCAAAACAAGTATTTGAAATGAATCGTGAAGTAGAAAGTGCGTCTGCGCAACAGGATGAAGGCATAAATCAGGTAAGCACGGCCATGATGCAGTTCGACACCGTTGTTCAGGCAAATGCTTCGGAAGCAGAGGAAACTGCAAGCGCTGCAGAGGAAATGAACAGTCAGGTACTTGTCATTAATGAAATTGTACAAAGCTTAAATACTGTTATCATGGGTTCAAAAATGTCCGGAGCAGATTCTGAAAATACTCAAAAGGCTGGTGTTGTTCAAAAAAAACCTCTTGCGATTCCTCAAAAGCGGGTTCAATCAAAATCATTCAAGCAACCGGAGCCTGTTAAGACTCAGACAAAGGAAAAAACGCCCTCTTCTGCAAAAAATGATCACAAGGGAGTTAAGCTTCTTAATACTGCGTCTGCAAAACCGCATAAAATCACAAAAGAAAAGACTCCCGGATCACAGACTGATAAACACGTTATCAGTTTTGAAGACGATGAAGATTTCCCAAACCGTGAATCATAAAGGGATTTTTCCATGTTCGACATAAAAAAAGGCCGGATTAACGAAATACGGGATCTTGTATACCGGGAATTCGGCATTCATATTTCCGACAATAAAATTGGAAGTATTGAACCCAAAATTAATAAACTTCTCATGAATGAAAAATACCGAACTGCGGAGGATTTTTTCTCCGAACTCGAAACGGGAAATCCAAAAAGCAAAGAGTTATTAATAAAATATATAACGACAAATCATACTTATTTTTTTAGAGAAGCAGAGCACTTTACTCACTTACTTGAAGACATTAAGAAAACAAATAAAACAAATATTACAATTTGGTGTGCAGCATCTTCAACAGGAGAGGAACCGTACAGTATTGCAATGACCCTGCTCGATGAAGGAATAAAGGATTTTAAAATTCTTGCTTCCGACTTGGACCGCTGTGTTTTGGAAGAGTTTAATGAAGGTATATACAATGAAAACAGATTTATTAAAACAAGCAAGTATCAAAGAATTAAGTATTTTGAGAAATTAAGCGAAGGTGTATATAAAATTCGAAGTGAACTGAGGAAGCATATCTGTATAAAAAGGTTAAACCTCATGGATAACCTGTATTTTGCCCAGCCGTTTGATTATATTTTCTGCAGAAATGTATTTATTTATTTTGATGACACTTCTAGACAAAAAACTCT
>JAKJFV010000041.1 GCA_022704725.1 Spirochaetota bacterium | reverse complement strand
GAAGGCTTTTTCCTGCACTTTTTTGAATACCGTCGCTCATTAGTTTCATTCCATATAGAAGGAAACCTAAGCTGCCTATGAGCTGGAAAAGTGAAGAGATTATTTTCATAAACAGACAATATCAGAACAGGGGCAAGTATGCAAGATGGATAATGGTCATTGGCATAAAACGGCCAATTGTGGTACTATAGCCTTGTTATGCAGACTGTTCAAAAAATTATACTGCTTATTATGTCCGTGTTCTTATGTGCCTGTAATGTTCAGCGCGAAGAAGAACCGGCAGAAAAAATTGTTGTTTCCCCCGGTTTTGTTGAGCCTGCGGCTGAATCTCCGCAAAAGACAGAAAACAGAATTGTTGTTGTTTTCGGATACGGCTACACAGATTCTCCTTTTTATGAAAATACGCTGTCTCTATTAGAGACTCATTTTGGTCTCGATAAAGATGATGGTCTGATTCTGCCTTTGGCTTTTCCCCGCGATTTTAATTATGAGGGTGTTTCGGGCCGCATATCTTCACTGCCGGATATTATACAAGGAAAAAAAATTAAAGCGCTGATTGTTCTGGGTGCTCCGGAAGGCGCACACCGCTCATTAGCCGTTATACAGGATCGTTCTCTCACAGATCCATCCTATTCTTTTCCTGTATTGTCATTATTCCCTCAGGATGATGTACTTGGTATAGAAGCGGGGTCGCATGCCGTGATCGATTTTGCACCCTTTGGAAGCGGTCAGGCAATGGGTGAAGAAGCAGGGTTGCAGCACCTGGATCTTATTCCTTCAATATTACTCCTTGCAATAAAAAAGGCTCCGGAATTTCCGCAGACAGCCTCCTCTGTACAGATACAGAGCTTTATTAAATCCATGCTCGGCTCATCATGGCAAACCGAATTAAGTATTGATCCTGAAACATCACTGAGGTCAAAAAATCATTTTCTTATATCACTAATAGAACAGGATCTTATTGATGAACCTCTTGTAAGCGGTTTGTCATTAATTTCGGGAAATTAGGACGGAAGGTTTTTTATGAATGATTTAGTACAGCAGTCATCGTACCTCATAGGATCACTTGAAGATATAAAAAAACTTGAGAAAAAAAAGCAGGCAAGAATCTTAGTTATCTCCGACAGTCACGGCGACTACGATGTTTTTTTTGACATAATCGAAGAATTCGGTCCCGATGCAGATGCCATGGTTTTCTGCGGTGACGGAGTGTGTGATCTTGTGCAGTATCTTGAAGAAGCACAGGACAATGAGACTTTACGTAAGGCTGTTCCTCCTGTACTTGCCTTTGTTAAGGGCAACGGCGACTCTGAGCGGTATTTTTACGAAGAAGAAATTAGCGGCGGGCAGGTACGCCGTATTATAGCTGCTCCTCACCGTATTATTTTCACTGCTGCAGGAAGACATATTATGGCAGTACATGGAAACCGTCATGGTGTGGACATTGGAACAGAGACACTTTTAGATACTGCTTCGTCTCTCGATGCAGATATTGTCTTGTTCGGGCATACACACAGACCCTATTGGGAAGAACGGGCTATAAGCCTTGTGCTCAATCCCGGCAGCTGTTCAAGACCAAGGGGCGGAATGCCGGCAAGTTTTGCCGTCATAACCTTTCCCGGCCTGACAGACCGTTATTGTGCAGATTTTTTCGAAATCGGTGAAGGTTTGTTTGGAAAAAAAACGTTTCGCCCCTTTAGATTAGGACAAGGGTAAATTCTGTTCAAAGTCGGTTGCATCGTGCATAAGAAATTCGCCTTCGGTCTTATAGGGATCTATGTCGGGGAGAATTCTTTTTTCAGACAGTACTAAACCGAATACTTCTTTCTCAAATTCCGGAATTGGAACCGGTTTTGAAAAAACATAGCCCTGAACCAGATCGCATTGTGCGTTTTTAAGAAAATTAACCTGAACAACACTTTCTACTCCTTCAGATACTGTTTTCATATTTAGTTTGCGGGCCAGATCAATTACAGATGTGATAACAGCATTGCCCCGTTCCGGCGATTCTTCCGATTCTAAGAAAAAACCTCTGTCAAGTTTTAAAGTGTCGACAGGGACATTCCGCAATAAATTAAGAGAAGAATAGCCTGACCCGAAGTCGTCAATAGAGCAGGTATATCCCAGTGAATGAATCTTATTAATGATTGTAAGCAGAAGCCCCATATTTTCATATACAATTGATTCTGTTAATTCCAGTTCTATATATTCAGAAGGAACATTATACTGTTTTCGGATTTTTTCCAAATTATCGAGAAATAAAAGTGAATCCAGATACGTTCTTGAGAGGTTAACAGATATTGGCACTGGAGCTGCACCTGCATCAATCCATGAGCGGATTATTTTGCATACCTTTTCGAAGACAAAGAGATCCAGCTTTAAAATAAAACCGTTTTTTTCAAAGAGTGATATAAAATCGTTAGGCATAATCATTCCGCGCTCGGGGTCCTGCCAGCGGACAAGGGCTTCTGCTCCTGCAACCCTATTGCTGTCTATGTCGAATTTAGGCTGAAGATACACAGAAAACTGTCCGGATTCCAGAGCCTTTGCCATTTTGTTCTCGATCTTTTTCTCTTCAATGAGCTTGGTCCGGTCGCATTCATTAAAAAAAGCCGAACGCAAAAAGCGGGTTCTTCCAATTGTCTTAGCACAGCAGTTGAGCGCAACTTCGCACCGGTCTATGTAAATAAAAAGGTCCTCATCTGCATTATCAATTTGACTTATACCGCAGGACATAGAAATAAAATATTTCTGCTCGCGGGCTTCTGTGAAGTTATTAATTTGAATCGACAGTTTTTCCAGCCGTTCCTGTATTTCATGATTTGAATCAAAGTGCATTAAAAATAAGAAGCAGTCGGACTCAAGACGGCAGAGAATTTCATTTTCTGTCTGCTGTTTTTCTATGCACTCATAAATGTAGGCAAGTAAGGAGTCGCCTTTCGCGTGTCCGAAAGCATCATTTAGAACCTTGAATTTATCAATATCCAGTAAAATAAGCACATATTTATTGCAGACCGCTGTTTTAAGCATAAGAGGAATTCGGGCTTTAAACCAGTTGCTGTTCCATCCCTTCGTCACGGGGTCGATGTATGCAAGTGTCTGCAGCTTGTTTTTGAAGGTAATTTGCGACACCGAAAAAAAAGTTAAAAAGGAGATTAATGTAATTACTAAAATTACAGCCCCTGCAATAGAAATTTCCAAAAAAGAGGAACTTCTCTGCATCTGCAGCGTGTCATATGATATAAGGGACTGAAGTTCCCGTATATAGGAGATACAGAAAAAAATTGAGGAAAAAGTCACAACAAGCAGTATTCCGGCGGTTACATAAATATACCGTCTTTTACTTTTTTTAAATGCGCTATTAGACACATAGTATTCCTTGAGACTTAAATAACCCTTCCAGCTATCAGCATAGCATGGACTTTTTTACTTTGCAAGAAAAACCTGTTGACAGAAATACCTCTCAGCTGTATTATCATGGTGATATCAATATGATATCATATTGTATGGAGGAAGTATGAAAGACGATTCTTCAATTATTGAAAAA
Organism: Spirochaetota bacterium; assembly: GCA_022704725.1. GTDB lineage: Bacteria > Spirochaetota > Spirochaetia > Treponematales > Treponemataceae > JAAZLA01. Next base: position 5,782 of record JAKJFV010000041.1, on the reverse strand, counting down.
AAGGCTCCTGGAATAAACGGGATGTTTATGTTTTGCCTGAATATGGCTGTTCTTGCCTGTTGTGCCGGGGGGATGCTGTATTTTGGAATAAGATTGGAAAATGGAATTAATACCAAAATGTCAGGCGCCATGCTTGGTCTTCTCGGTTCGATTATCGGTTTGGTGGTACCGTTTATTCAGGCCGGCATAAAAATCTTACGTCCCAATGAAGCCCTGGTTCTGACGCTTTTCGGTTCATACTACGGCACCTTAAAAGGAGCCGGAATATTTTTTGTTAATCCTTTTGCTCAGGCAGTATATCCTCTTCATGCAGGAGCTTCCTCCGGCTGCATTAGCGAAGATTCTAAAAATTCAGCAAAATCCTCCTCCTCTCAAGCAGCATCTGCAAAAAAGAAGATCTCCTTAAAAGCGATGACTTTAAACAATGATAAACAGAAGGTGAATGATGCGCTGGGGAATCCTATAGTTGTAGGTATTGTCGTTGTTTGGAAGGTGACAAACACTGCAAAAGCTTTGTTTAATGTTGATAACTTTGTAGAATTTCTTTCAATCCAGTGCGATTCTGCTTTGCGAAACATAGTCAGGCTGTATCCGTATGACTCTTCCGATGAGGATGGTGAAAAATCGCTCCGGGGCAGCAGTTTGGAAGTAGCAGATAAACTAAAAGATGAAATTCAGCAGAAGGTGGAAATTGCAGGACTTGATATTTTGGAAGCAAAAATAACTCATTTGTCCTATGCGCCCGAGATTGCTCCTGTTATGCTGCAAAGGCAGCAGGCTGTCGCAGTAGTGGCCGCGCGCCAGTACATTGTTGACAGTGCTGTCGGCATGGTTGAGATGGCCCTGGAAAAATTGAGCGAGAAGAATATTGTTAATCTCGATGAGGAAAGAAAGGCTGCTATGGTAAGCAACTTGATGGTTGTATTGTGTGCAAATAAGGAAACTCAGCCGATTGTGAATGCCGGTTCATTATACTGATGGATCGCATTGATTAGAGGAAGATACATGGAAGAAAAGGAAAAAGCAGACGAAAAAAAACAGATTCTTCTCCGGGTATCTTCTTCCCTTTGGAAAGAACTGGCTTCATGGGCGGAAGATGATTTTCGTTCAATCAACGGCCAGATTGAATTTTTATTGACTGAATGTGTAAAGGAGAGAAAGAAAACGCAGAATAAAAAACAGGATGTAAAAATATAATGTATAAAAAATTATTGACATGGTATCTGTGTTAGTGTATTATACCGATAATACACTATAAATTGATAAGTAATCTTAAGTATGCATGACCAAGAATAGTAGTCTGCAGAGAAATAGGTCCAGGAGGAAGTATGGCCATAATAAAAATGTCAGATGTACGAAAAGTATATCCTTTGGGGAAAGTGGAAGTTGAAGCCGTAAAGTGCGCTTCATTTGAGATTGAAAAAGGAGACTTTGTTTCAATAGCAGGTCCGTCAGGATCAGGAAAATCGACCATTTTAAATATGATCGGGTTAATCGATACACCGACATCGGGAACTGTTGAAGTTGACGGCATCGATGTTTATGAGGGTAAATTTTCTGCTGATATTACTGATGACAAAAAGAAGAAAAAGAACCAGAAAATATCGGTAAAAATTGACAACCGCATTACAGAGCTAAGAAGAACTCATCTGGGTTTCATTTTTCAAAATTTCAATCTAATTCCTGTTTTGAATGTCTATGAAAACATAGAGTTCCCCCTGCTTCTTGGAAAGAGCACCATGAAAAAAACAGAGAAAGATGAATGGATTTCATATCTTATTGAGAAAGTTGGTTTAACAGCATGGAAACATCACAAATCAAACGAACTTTCAGGCGGCCAAAGACAGCGTGTTGCAATTGCTCGCGCTCTTGTAACCAAGGCTCCTCTTATACTTGCTGATGAGCCGACTGCGAACCTTGACTCAAAAACAGGGGATCAAATTCTAAACTTAATGAAAGAGATAAACAAAGATCTTGAAACAACCTTTATTTTTTCTACACACGATGCAAAAATAACCGCAATGGCAGATCACGTTATCCGTCTTTTAGATGGTGAAATTGTAGAAAACCGCAAGATAGAAAACGGTTCGGAGGCATAAGATGAACTCTGTAATTCGTATAGCATTGGGCAACTTGTGGGAACACAAGTCAAAAACCATCATTCTTGGTTTTCTTATTTGCTTCGGTGTTATGCTCATCATTCTTGGAAACGGTTTTCTGGAATCTACCAGAAGAGGTTTGGAAAAGGATTTTAGAGCTAACTACTGCGGCGATGTAGTAATTCACGGTCCGTCTCCGGAAAAAGGACAGCTTACTCTCTTCGGCGTTACCAATACCGTTTCAATGGGGTCCCTTCCTAAAACTCCTGCGATTCCGGATACGAAAGAACTCCTCCGCCTTCTTGAAGGTGTTGACGGTATTGCCCAAAAAACAACAGTTATCTCCGGTATGGGAATGCTCAGTTCAGAAGCGGTGCCTGAAGATTTTGAAGTTGCTGAAGACCAGCGGAGTAATTATCCGTATTTTTACTATTTTGCAGGCGATCCGGATTCTTACTTTGATATGTTTACTAAGATGAAGATACTTGAAGGGGACTTTCCTTCAAGAACAGAACCTTCCATACTTGTTGATATCCGGCTGAAAAATAAGTTTGAGAATTATTACGAGCTGCCTCTTGCTGTCGGCGATAAACTTCTTCTAAGCGCTTTTTCGGTTGCGGGTTCTCAAACACTGCGTGAAGTAAGTGTAAGCGGTTTTTACGAACAGCCGGATCCTAATACCGCAATTTTGGAACTGTGTTATATAGATCAAAATACGGCCCGTGCTTTAGCAGACTTAACTTACGGTTCTGTCTATGCCCGCGAGCTTCCAGAGACTATCGACACATCTTTGAGTTCTCTTTCTGAGGACGATCTTTTTGGAAGTGATGAGCTATTTGATTTTTCTGATGATGCAGTGCTCGAAGGTGGTTTAGTTGAGAGCGATCTTGATGCTCTTTTAGGCGACACAAGTCTGCGCGATAAACTTAATATGACTGATGATGGTGCCTGGCATTATGTAGTTCTTAAACTTGACAATCCCTCTGCAGCTCCTGTTTTTATTGCTCAGCTTAATCTTATGTTTGCAGAAAAAGGAATGAATGTAAAAGCTATTGACTGGAAGGCAGCTTCATATGATTTTGCATCCACTGCCGACATGCTCAGCGGAATCTTTACAATTCTTATTGTACTTCTTGCTGTCGTTGTATTTATTGTTATTATGAATACACTTATAGTTTCTGTCATCGAAAGGACAGGCGAAATAGGAACAATGCGCGCCCTGGGTGCAGGACGAAGTTTTATAAGAAAACTGTTTTTCACAGAGTCTATAAGCATAACCCTGCTTGCATCAATTGCAGGAACGATTCTTGCCTTAGCAGTTTCTGCAATTGTTAATGCAATAGGATTCTCAGTTTCGAATACTGTTGCAAAACTCTTACTCGGAGGAGGCAGCGTTTCTATAACACCGACAGCTTCCTCTATTCTTGCAACCGTTATTGTGATCTTAATAGGTAGCGCTGCGGCTAATCTTTATCCGGTAAGCGTCGCACTTAAGATTACTCCGCTTAAGGCAATGAACCAGCAGTCATAAGTGATTTTTAAGGAGAAATGTATGAATACAGCGGGATTAGCATTCCGGAATTTATCACGGCAGAAAAAGCGGAGTTTTTTACTCGGTGGTGCTGTAGCTTTCGGATTTTTTATAGTAACTATAGTGGATGCACTAGCAGCGGGTTCAATCCGTAATTTTTCCGAGCAGTTTGCTTTTTTGTTCGGCGGTAATGTACTCGTAGGCGGTGCTGAAAAAAACGGTGAAAAAATTTCACAGGTAACAAGAGATGATACCATGCTCCGTGAAGTGCTTGCAGAGTCAGGTATTAATTATCAGTTTGACAGCAAGAGAACGATTACCTACGGGACCATGATCTTTGAAGGCAAAAAAGCACAGACAAATATTTTCGGCTGCGACTTTGAAAAAGAAACATACTTCGAAAAAATTATGACGCTCACCAATGGTTCCTGGGATAATGTAAGCAACCCGAAATCAATTATTCTGAGTGAATCGGTTGCCAAAGATTTAAAAATCGAAGTAGGAGATTCTCTATTAGTTCAGCTGAATACAATTTCCGGTCAGGCAACCTTCGGCGAATTTACCCTCGCAGCTGTGAGCAAGGATGTAAGCCTCATCGGGTCTATAGCAGCCTACTGCCATATTCAATACTTAAATGAATTAAGCGGGCTTGCTCCCGATGAATTCTATATTTACAGTATTATGCTCAATGAGCAGGCAGAACAGGATAGAGCTGCTCAGATTCTTGAAGGCTTAATAGCAAAAAGAGCTCCTGTTACGAACAGGCTTGAAGCGCTTAAAACACATCCAGCAAACCCGATTACGGGTATTAATAAGCAGCTTGAAGAAACTGAGTGGGAAGGTACTAAATATTTAGTACAGACCTTTAATGATGAAGTACCGCAGATTAAACAGATTCTCGGTACCGTTCAGTATGTAAGTCTTGGAATCCTGGTAGGACTTTTTTTAATAGTAATGATCGGAATTTCAAATACGTACAAGATGGTTATTTATGAACGGATAAAAGAAATAGGGACAATGAGAGCCATAGGTATGAAGAAAAAAGATGCCGGAAGAATTTTTATGTGGGAATCTGTCCTGCTTTCTGTTTTCGGTTCTCTCGCAGGTTTTATTGCAGCCGTTATTGGTATGAGTGTTTTGTCTTTGTTTACCTTTACGAATGAAGCTCTAACGATGTTTTTACAGAACGGGCACTGGACCTATGTTCTTTCTCCGGGTTCTGTAATTGTGAAACTTATTGTAATTATTGTTCTTACGATGATAGCAGTTTCCGGTGCTGCAAAAAGTGCGGCAAAGATGAACCCGGCAGATGCGCTGCGAACAAGCAAATAATTAGTTAACATACTGATAACAAATTGTTACTAAAACAATTTGTTATCAGATGCAGTTTGCGTTGCAGACTTTGTATTGTGTTTTATTATGGAGAATATATGAAAAAAATTACGACATTAATGGTATGCGTCTGCATTATTGCTTCAATGCTTAGTGCACAGACAACCCCTGATCCCTACGACATACTCGACAAACTTGAATCTGCCTATGATTACAGCGCTCAGGATTATTCAGCAACTGTAACTCTTATAGTTGAAAAACCGGAAAGCCCTGCAGAGCAGATGCAGTTTAAACTTTTTCAGCGTGATGCAAAAAAACGATAAAGGCTCCGGCTACCTCCGCGATGGAGACAATATGTGGTTTTATGATCCCATCGGCAGAAAATTTTCCCATACCTCCCTTAAGGATAATGTGGGCAGTTCAGATGCAAAAACATCTGATATTGCTAAAGAATATTCCTACAGGGAAGACTACAATGCAACATCAATTGAGAGCGGAAAACTAGGTTCTTTTGAAGTTTGGATTATTACACTTGAGGCAAAAACAACAAACCCTGCCTATGCAAAAGACATTTATTATGTGAGAAAAGATATACCGGTTCTCCTTAAGCAGGAAAATTACAGTGCTAACGACCGTCTTATGAGAACAATTCTCATGCCTAAGTATACTAAGATGGCAGATAAATTTGTACCGACACAAACAATAATCCGCGATGAATTAAACAAGGGCGAGCAGACACAGCAGATAGTTTCTGAAATTTCTGCAAGTGCAATTCCCGACAAGGTATTTACAAAGGCTTATCTTGAAAGTCTTAATTAAG
>JAKJFV010000419.1 GCA_022704725.1 Spirochaetota bacterium | reverse complement strand
ATGGCCATTGCAAGCGTAATGCTGTGTGCTACTGTGAAACAGGTAACCTGTAGTAATACTATTTTAATCTTAGGTTTAAATAAAAATATTCCAAGAACAAATAATATGTGATCCAATCCAAGTGGAAGTATATGTTGAAATCCAAGTTTCAGATACTCCCAAAACAAATCACCTTTTGACATAGACGAAAAATCATATGCCATTGAATGCGCTTCAGCAAGCTGAGCGGTGAGGAGGAGAATCAGAGAAAACAGTAGTGGTTTTTTCATATCATTATGTGGATTAAAAATCCACAGCTCTTAAGCGAAGGATTATAAATCCTTCGCAGCTGTATCCTTCGCAGCTGTATCCTTCGCAACTTTAACCTTCGCAGCTTTATCTTTCATACAATTACTTAGTAGCAAGCATTGGCTTCATTTCCCATTGTAACAACTGAGAAATATTTGGATTTATCTGCATAGCTTGTTCGATCAGTTGTTTTCCGGTTGAAAAATGACCGGCTTTCTTTTTGATGAGACCGGCTTGAAATAAGAGTACCGGATTTTGGGATTTGGTGCGCATTGCCTGAGAAATGTATTCATTGGCTTTATTGTAATTACCCAATTTGTAGTAAACCCACGCAAGTGTTTGTTCAACATCGATGTTATCGGGTCTCCGGTTATATTCTATTAATGCATGTTTCAGGGCACTGTTATAATCGTAAGCATCAAGATAAGCTATTGCAAGTTCTTTATCTGCATAATGCCCGTGTGCTTCTTCGCTTTCATCGCCTTCCATACCTGCCAGGAGAACAATTACTTTTTGTGCTGATGCAGCAGCTAAGTCCGGCTGATTACTGATCCGATATACTTCTGTTAATTCCTGCTGAAAAGCAAAATCTTCATTCATAGAAAGAGCTTTGCTGATATTTGAAATTGCTTCAGGATAATTTTTCTTTGTCTTATCAATCCTTGCTAATGCAGCGTAAGCCTGAGCAAAAGCCGGACGAAAATAAATTGCTTCACTATAGAGTTCCTCTGCCATTTTGAGATTTCCTGTTTGCTCGTAAATATGTCCAAGCTGCATCCTGCACCATTCAGTTTGCTCCATTCCGGGATAACCCGCGCTGACAGCTAATTCCATTGCTTCAATCGCTCCGGGATAGTCGCCATGAATTTCTCTCAGATATGATATGCGGGAGTATGACCGTATATCCGGACGAAGTGATGCCATCTTATCAGCCATTGTAATAGCTTTTTCATAGTCGCCATTTTCAACAAAAGCATCGGTAAGAATTCCATATACGGCAGCGCTGTAAGGATTTACTTTCTGGGCAGACAGAGCAACAGGTATTGCTTCATCAAAATGATGTTGCGATAATAAAACAGTTGCTTTACCGATTAAGGCTTCATAGTTTGCAGTATCATTTTTCAGAACACTATTCAAAAGGTCTGCTGCTTTTGCATCATAGTATGCATGATTTCCTGAAGCACGTGATTCCTGAATGTATGCAAAAGCAAGTTTAACCTTTGCTTCGTTGTTACCAGGATTTTTACG
>JAKJFV010000418.1 GCA_022704725.1 Spirochaetota bacterium | reverse complement strand
AATATGGAGATGAGCAAGTAGGACAGATAATTACATTTGGAACTATGAAGGCAAAGGCTGTCATAAAAGACGTTGCCCGCGTTTTAGATATTCCGCTCTCCGATGTAAATATGATAACGAAGCTTATTCCAGAAGGTCCCAAGGTTCACTTAAAAGATGCCTTTGAAGTGAACGAAAAAGTACAGGGTTCAGGGCAGCTTGCAGAATTGCGCGATGATCCGAGGTATAAGGAGCTTTTTGACATCTCTTTCATTCTCGAAGATACCAACCGCAACACAAGCCTTCATGCTTCTGGTATTGTTATAGGCAAGACAAAACTCATTGACTGGTCACCGATGTATAAGGATTCCAAAACCGGCAAGGCTGCAACCCAGTACACTATGGACATCATTGAACCATGCGGTCTTGTAAAAATGGACTTTCTCGGGTTAAAAACTCTAACACTCATAAAACATGCAGAAAAGATTATACGTAAAAGACCGGGATTAGAAAACTTTTCTACAGAAACAGTAAGCGAACATGACGGTAAGACCTTTGATTTATTCTGTGCGGGGCAAACGGCTGCCGTTTTCCAGTTTGAAAGTCCCGGTATGCAGAAGGTTCTTAAGCAGGCCCTTCCCCGGCGCATAGAAGACATTGTTGCGTTAAATGCCTTGTACCGCCCCGGTCCTATGCAGTACATTGATGCCTTTATTGCCGGAAAAAATGATCCTTCTACCATTAAATATCCCGACATCTGTTTAAAAGATATTCTTGAAGAAACCTACGGTGTTATTGTGTATCAGGAACAGGTAATGCAGGTAGCACAGCGCATTGCAGGCTACTCGCTTGGACAAGCTGATATGCTGCGCCGCGCTATGGGTAAAAAGAAAGCCGAAGTTATGGTAAGCGAGAAAATTACCTTTACCGAAGGTGCTATAAAGCAGGGATTTACTAAGGAACATGCAGAAGAAATTTTCGATATTCTTATACCATTTGCAGGTTATGGATTTAACAAAAGTCATGCTGCGGCGTATTCAGTTGTAGCATATAGAACCGCATATTTAAAAGCAAATTTCCCTGCCGAATTTATTGCTGCAAACTTAACAAACGAAATTTCATCAACAGATAAGCTCCCCGAATATATTGCAGAAGGCCGTTCAATGGGTCTTATAATCGATCCGCCGGATATCAATTTATCGGACAAGGTATTCGATGTAGTTGACGGACGGGTAAAGTACGGACTCCTGGGCATTAAGGGACTTGGCGATGCTGCAGCAGATGAAATTATTGAACAGCGTAAAAAAGAAGGCCCTTTTAAGAATTTTATGGATTTTCTTGACCGGGTGAATCTTCATACTGTCAATAAGAGGGCTCTTGAAGTTCTTATAAAAACAGGCTGTTTTGACTCCCTTAACGAGATTAGACCTGTTCTTCTGCTTAATATGGAAAGAGCTGTTGAATATGCAGAAACAAAAAAAGGTGCTGGAAAATTCGGACAAGTAAGTCTTTTTGAAGACTCAGGCGAAAAAGAGTTTCAGGACTTTGTGTACGACCAGCTGGAAGATTGGCCTCAGCT
>JAKJFV010000417.1 GCA_022704725.1 Spirochaetota bacterium | reverse complement strand
ATGTGGAAGGAATGGAAGGTGTAAATAACAGGATTGTAACTGGTGTAAAAAGTAGAGCGGGGAATAGAGATCGCTATGTTGACATAAGATTGCGAGATGAGAAATCAGGCAAAATGGTAAACATAGAAATTAAAAGAGGCCAGTCCAAATATCACGATATACAGAAAAGAAAAGATGGTTGGATGGAACGATACCGTTTGGGAAAAACATATGTTGTACGTGGAACACCTGCCAGAAGAACAAGATAATGAACGGAGTTGATAAACAATTTATGATACATGAACTCGCGGCTCTTGTGTCGTACCCGACTATCAGTAGTGAGAACGGTAACAAAAAGGCAATGATTGATTGTGCCAAATGGCTTGCTAATCATTTAAGCACTATTGGTATGCAGAAAGCACAGGTATTTGCAACAAATGGTCATCCGCTTGTTTTTGCAGAATATATACAGCACTCCTCTTATAAAACCATTTTATTTTACGGGCATTATGATGTGCAGCCTGTTGACCCGATAGATAAATGGAAGACTCCTCCTTTTAAACTTGCTGTTAAGGAAGATTATATGTATGGCAGAGGTTGCTCTGATGATAAAGGACAATTATTCATACACATAAAAGCGGTTGAGCAAAATAAACAACTGCCGGTTAACGTAAAATTTTTAATAGAAGGAGAAGAAGAAATTGGCAGTACGAACCTCGAAGCATTTATGGGTAAGAACAGGGACTTACTAAAGGCGGATATAGCGGTAATTTCTGATACAAAGATGAAGGATATAGATACTCCTGGTATCACCTATGCCTTACGCGGCTCTTTTAATATGGAAGTGAAACTGACAGGTTTGAAAAAAGACCTGCATTCTGGCACTTTTGGCGGAACAATTTATAACCCTATACAGGCACTGTGCTGGATGATCAGCAGTATACATTCGGCAAGAGGAAAAATACAGATTCCCGGGTTCTATAAACAGGTACAGCAATTGTCAGCCCATACGAGATCGGCGCTGATAATGGATGGGCCTACCGATCAATCGGTTCTGTTAGATGCAGGTGTAAATGAGGATTGGGGCGAAATTGGTTTTACTGCTTATGAACGCACAACCATAAGACCCTCTATAAGTTTTACCACTCTTACAGGTGGTTACCAGGGCGAAGGGTTTAAAAACAGTATTCCTTCGTATGCATTGGTAAAAATGAATATAAGGCTGGTTCCCTTTCAAAACGCAAATGAGGTTGCTTTACTGATAAAAGAATACCTGCGAAGCATTTGCTCAAATAAATTTTTGATAGAGATCACAGAAAGTTCTTATACAGAGCCGGTCCTGGTATCAACAAATAATGCATACATACAAGCGGCAAGTCATGCTTATGAAAAAGTATTCCGTAAGAAAACGGCTTACTTACGATCAGGTGGAACTATACCCGCTGTAGCAATGTTTGACAGGATATTGAAGATTCCGCCGGTACTAATGGGTTTTGCACAGGGTTCTGATAATATGCATGGGCCAAATGAAAAATTTTATATACCGAATTTCTTCAGGGGTATGCAAACAATCATTGAG